>CAIWTR010000394.1 GCA_903915615.1 uncultured Armatimonadota bacterium | reverse complement strand
CCTCCATACTGGTGCGCAGTTTGCAAAGTTGCGTATCGATGCACGTGAAAAACGGGTTGCGTTTGCGGACACACGCCCGCGGCTTGGCTGGCAGGAGGCGCCTCAGGGTTCGGTGACGTGGTCGGATTTGACAGACCTTGCGGCGATGGTTGAGGCGACGGAGACATCGATTACCAGCCGGGCGACATTTCTCGATGAGCGCGGAGCAACTTGGCAGCTTTCCCGCCGCGTGGTGCCGGCGAAGCAGGTGGGCGGCTTTGACATTTCCATTTCGCTGCAAGTCGACAAGCCAAGGATTCTTGTTTACTTCCCGGCGCTGCTGCTCCACATGTCCAGTGCGCCGTTCCATCAGGCAATCTTTCCCGGGGTTGAGTACTTGGATGCCCGTGACACCAGCTCGAGTCAAGCCGATATCGAAACGGATGAGCACAACCGCGAGGTCCCTCAGCGACATCAGCCAACGATTCCACTCATGGCCATTCAGCAGCCGGACAAGCTCTGGCTATCGCTTGCGTACACGCGATTTGACCGCGTCAGCCCATTCTTCGATGTTCCTGACCGCCACTTTGGAACAGGACTGCCATCCATGGGTGTGCTCTTCCCCGGAGGCTTCCACGACCCTGGTAGCCTGGTTCCAGAGCGTGGTTATCAAATGGCATCGGGTGTGGTTCTCACCACCACCATTCAGGTTCGCGGTGGCACAAAGGGTGAAACCGTGCTTGCCGGAATTGAGCGCTGGATTGCTGAACATCCCCTTCCTGCAATTCCTGAGCGTGTGACGATTTTCGAGCATGCCCGCCTCGCAGGCGCAGGCTTGCTGGATTCAGCAGCGCAATCCCCCGCCGGGTTTCGCCATGCGTATCCGGGAGAGTTTCCGTTTCAAGCAGCCCCCGATGCAGCATTTGCGCTTTCATGGATTAGCACCGTGATGCCAAAGCGGGACCCAGGCCTTGCCAAGCGCGCATCCGATGTTAGCGACCGTGCAGCCAAGACGCTGAATGCAGGAGCATCCGGTGGCATTGGCCATGTCCGCACGATGGGGCCAGCTCTTGTTTACGGCGATGTCAACGCGTATCTAGATGGCGCTCGCAAGAACGGTCAAAGTGCCGTGGGGCAGATCACCAACAATGGGCGCGTGCCTTACCGCAAGGGCAAAGTCGATTTTGCGCGCACGAGTCGTGAAAGTCATGCAAATGGCATGACTGGGAATGTGCTGCAGCTGGCGCTAACTGCGGCGAGCGAGACGGGTGATGCAGGATTGATCAAAGCGGCAATCTCGATGCTGAAGAAAGCCAACGCCGCGTATAGCAACACGGTTCCCCGCGGTGCGCAGACCTGGGAGATTCCTCTCCACACCCCGGATATCCTTGCGAGTGCCCACATGCTGCGCGCAAATGTCCTTGGGTATGAGCTGACGGGCGATCGTGAATTCTTTGATGAAGCTCGTTATTGGGCGTGGTCGGGTGTTCCGTTTGTATATCTTGACCGTCCGACGGACACGGGTCGGGTTGGGATGTACGCGACGATTGCGGTGCTGGGTGCATCCAACTGGGTCGCGCCGAACTGGATTGGCCTGCCGGTGCAGTGGTGCGGTCTGGTCTACGCGGATGCATTGCTTGACTTGTGGTTCCACGACCGTGATGCACGCTGGAAGCAGCTTGCGGATGGCATAGTCTCAAGTGGCTACCAGCAGTCGTGGCCAGCGGTTTCGGGTGCGGTCATTTCAAGAACGGCACGGGAGCGCCAGGGCCTCCTCCCTGACAGCTTTGTCCTCGAGTCTCAAATGCGCGCAGACCCCGCGATCACGCCTGCGACATTGCTGATGCCTGCATCGCGTTCGATGGACCGCCCAGTTTACACCCGTCACTGCCTGAAACCGGGCATGGGCACTGTTCATATCGCCGGGGATGTGAGCGGTCTTCGCGGCGACAAGTGGGAGCTTCATCCGTGGCGGGATGACTCATATGTAGTCATCACT
>CAIWTR010000393.1 GCA_903915615.1 uncultured Armatimonadota bacterium | reverse complement strand
GAGTACCTGATGAATGCTCAGGGTGAGGATGTTGTTGCTGGTGTACGTACACCAATGCCAATCTCCGAGCTTGCAAAGCAGGATCCAGTCATCTACAAGCAGTTTGAAGAAACCTGTGATGTTCTCGAAAAGCACTACAAGGACATGCAGGACATCGAGTTCACAATCGAACACGGTAAGTTCTACATCCTCCAGTGCCGCTCCGGAAAGCGAACTGGCCCAGCTGCTGTACGTATCGCAGTCGACCAGGTCAAGGAAGGCCTCATCACAAAGGAAGATGCGATCACACGTGTCGATCCTAACCTGCTGACCCAGTGCCTCCTGCCTGTCATCCCAACGAATGCAAAGTACAACGTCATTGCACGTGGACTTCCTGCAGGTCCTGGCGCAGCGACGGGTGTCGCAGTGTTCTCATCTGACCGGGCTGCTGAGCTTGGTAAGGGTGGAGCCGGCGAGCGTGTGATCCTTGTTCGTGCAGACACGAACCCGGATGACCTCAAGGGAATGCTTGCCGCTCAGGGTGTTCTGACCGAGCGTGGTGGAATGACATCGCATGCTGCACTCGTTGCACGTGGCTTTGGTATCCCAACCGTTGCTGGTTGTTCTGAAATCAGCGTTGGCTCCGATCACTTCGTGATCAAGGCAACTGGACAGGTCGTCAAAGAAGGTGAGTTCATCTCCTTGAACGGCGGACTCGGAGAAGTTATCTCTGGTCAGGTTCCTGTTGAAGAAGCCAAGATGACGGGTGATTTTGGCGAATACATGTCTTGGGCAGATGAGTTCCGTGGCAAGTTTGGTGTTCGCACCAATGCTGATACGCCTAAGGACACTGAGCTCGCGATCAAGCTGGGTGCCGAAGGTATCGGCCTCTGCCGCACAGAGCACATGTTCTTCGAAGGTGAGCGTCGCCCTGTCGTACAGCGGATGATTCTTGCAACCAACGATGCAGATCGTCAAGTTGCACTCGATGAGCTCCTTGAGTTCCAACGGGAAGACTTTAAGGGAATCTTCGAGGTTCTTGGTGGTCGTCCATGTACCGTTCGTCTGATTGATCCCCCACTTCATGAGTTCATGCCTAACCGCGAAAAGCTCATCGAAGAAGTTGCTGCACTTCACGCACTTGGCCAGTCGGATCCTGAAAAGGAAGCGATGCTCAAGGTTGTTGAGGGAATGCACGAAATCAACCCGATGATGGGTCTTCGTGGTTGCCGCCTCTCAATCGTCTTCCCACAGATTGTTGAAATGCAGACGAGGGCAATCCTTGAAGGCGCATCGGCAGTGGTCAAGGCCGGCGGTTCCGCCGTTCCTGAAATCATGATTCCTCTTGTCGGCCATGTCAATGAACTCAAGTTCGTTCGTCAGCGCCTCGAAGCGACTGCAGCTGCAGTCGTTACCGAACAAGGTGTTTCTGTGGACTACAGCTTCGGAACGATGATTGAAGTTCCACGTGGTGCGCTAACGGCAGATGAAATCGCTGTTGAAGCAAGCTTCTTCTCGTTTGGTACAAATGACCTTACGCAGATGACGTTCGGCTTCAGCCGTGATGACTCTGACCGCTTCCTCAAGCCATATGTTGCTGAGAAGATTCTTCCAGGTGACCCGTTTGAGTCCATTGACCAAGATGGTGTTGGTCAGTTGATGAAGATTGCGATCCAGAAGGCACACACTGTCCGCCCAGATATCAAGCTTGGTATTTGTGGTGAGCATGGTGGCGAGCCATCGTCCGTGAAGTTCTGCTACGACATCGGCTTGAACTACGTGAGCTGCTCACCTTACCGTGTGCCTATCGCACGTCTTGCAGCCGCGCAGGCAGCGCTTGGTAAAGGCGTAAGCGATAAGTAAAGTCAGATCTCAGATCTGACGGGTATCCGGGGCACTGCTAGCGCAGTGCCCCCTTTTTTTACCTGTACACTTACTACATGACATTTCTAACTGGCTATGACTGCCAGCGGATTCTGGCCGCAATCCTGACCGGCGAAACGGTGATTGAGCGACTGATAGGTCCCGATGGCGCAACTGCAGCTGTCGACATTCTCGAAACCGGATGCTACCTGCAAGATGCAGATGTTAGCGTGAGTCTCGAGGACTTGGAACGTATGGCAAGGCCGGCGCACGGCTACTTCCTCTACGATGGGGATGGTTGGCATAAGCAGGTCTCCTTTAGTCCATCCACAAAGCTTCAGGTCGGGCTGTACGCCACGGAAACAGGTACGCCGGCCCTCATGGTTGGCGGATTTCCGATGCATCGCCACAAAGGCATCGACCCATGGGCTTCGAGCTTAGCGATGGTCAACGCAGTTCCACGTGTCTATGGCCGTATCTTGGACACGACGTGTGGCTTGGGATATGTAACACTGAGCGCTGCAAAGCGAGCGGTACGGGTGACAACGCTTGAAGTGGATCCTGCTGTATGCGATCTGCATCACGCCTCCCCGTGGAGCGCGCCGCTCTACACATCTCCAAACATCACCGTTGTCAATGAGAGCTGTCTCTCCTTCGTGACCAGTCAGGCATCGGGTTCATACGATGTCATTTTTCATGACCCTCCAACGGTTCAAATCGCAGGTGACCTCTACAGCAAAACCTTCTACACTGAACTCCTTCGCCTTTTGTCGCGCAAGGGTGTGTTGTTCCACTACATCGGCTCACCAGAGTCACGAAATGGCTCAACGATGATGCGTGGAACTAAGCGCCGGCTGAGTGAAGCAGGGTTTGAAAAAGTCGTTCAGATTGATAGCGCGTTTGGATTACTCGCTTTCAAAGGTGGGCAGGTGTTCTGATGGAGTTTATGCGTAACGCTGGATGCCAGATTGCCGAGGGTGCCACAGTCTATGTGATCGGCGTGAATGACCGCCGCGTCTTGATTCCTGATGGCCAGTTTCCCGTGGAGACCTTTGGTTTTGGGTTAGCTCAGGATGCGATACCGCTCGGTGAACTAGATGGCATCCCAGTCGTTGCGGTTTCGCGTAGCGTAGAGAGTTCAGATCAGATCGAAGAGCCGGGATGGCTTGGTCTGCGGGATATGCTCCAGCTTGGTGATAATGCGGTTATCGAAGCATCTATTCTTGCCATCCAGCGACTCGAATTCCGTGACTCGACACGATTCTGTTCACGCTGTGCAAGTGCTATGGAACAGCTATCGGATACGGGGCGGAAGTGTTCAGGGTGTGGCCATGTCATGTATCCCCTCGTTACGCCCGCGGTGCTGGTGCTGATTGAGGATGACGACCGCCGAACCCTTCTTGCGCAGAAGGATGGCTGGGGAAACCGCTTTTCTGTCATCGCAGGCTTTGTGGAACCAGGAGAATCTCTGGAACAGTGCTGTGTTCGTGAGGCACTTGAAGAGGTTGGTGTGACGGTCTCCGATGTGCGCTATGTCGGCTCGCAGCCCTGGCCGTTTCCGCACCAGCTGATGGTCGCATTTCGTGTCCGCTGGGTGTCTGGTGCCATCAAGCGTGATGAGCTGGAGTTGTCGGATGCACGCTGGTTTTCATCGGATGCACTGCCGGAATTGCCGCCACCGATTGCATTGTCCAGAACTCTGATTCAACACTGGATTGACAACCCATCCTATCCATAACCACCCTCACCAACCCTCGAAATTCACCCTCATTTACGATAAAATGCACTACTATAAACTGGCATTAAAACAGGGTTTTCATGCCGGATTTCCAAGGTAAATATGGCTGATATTGAAAATTCGGATGAAGTTGTAAACCCGCCCGGCAATGTAGCTGGCGGTGATGGTGGTGGTGGAAATGTACCTCCTTCTTCCGGTGGAAGCTCAGGGTTGTCTGAATACGATGGACCGACCATTGACATCAGTGAAGAGATGCGTCAGTCATATCTTGGATACGCGATGTCCACGATTGTGTCTCGTGCATTACCCGATGTTCGCGATGGTCTAAAGCCTGTACAGCGTCGTATTTTGTATGCGATGCGTGAGCTCGGGTTGTCCCCTAACTCGCGTCACCTGAAATCTGCGAAGGTTGTCGGCGAAACGATGGGTAACTACCATCCGCACGGCGATCAGGCTCTCTACGGCACCATGGTGCGTATGGCGCAGCCCTTCTCGTTGCGCTATCCGTTGGTGGATGGCCAAGGGAACTTCGGTTCGGTGGATGATGATCCTCCCGCCGCGATGCGGTACACGGAAGCCCGTCTGACGGCGCTTGCGATGGAAATGATGGAGGACATCGAAAAGGACACGGTCGACTTCGTTCCAACCTATGACAACGAACGTCGTGAGCCATCGATTCTCCCCGGAAAATTCCCGAACCTGATCTGTAATGGCTCGAGTGGCATTGCCGTCGGTATGGCGACAAATATGCCTCCGCATAACCTGCGTGAGATCTGTGATGCCATCACGTACCTGATTGACAATTCGAACGCTACCGTTCCTGATCTGATGCAGTTTGTCAAGGGGCCTGACTTCCCGACATCCGGCATGGTCTACGGTACGCGAGGAATCATTTCCGCATACGAGACCGGGCGTGGTTCGGTCACGATGCAGGCCAAGACGCACCTCGAGCCAATGGAGAATGGCAAGACCGCGATTGTCATCACTGAGCTTCCCTACCAGGTTGTCAAAAGCCGCTTGATTGAGCACATCGGTGAGCTGGCCCGCGACAAAAAAATCGAAGGCATCACCGGCATCAACGACTACACAGATAAGTCTGAAATGCGGGTTGTTGTTGAGCTCAAGCGTGATGTTCAACCACATAAAATCCTCAACCAACTTCTGAAGCACACTCAGCTGCGTCTCAACTTTGGATGTATTCTTCTGTCCCTGGTTGAACGTGGTCGAGGGCCAAAGGTTCTTGGCCTGCGTGGGATGTTGCAGGAATACATCGACCATCGACGCGAAATCATCACCCGGCGTACGAAGTTTGAAGTCAATCGTGCAAAGCAGCGCGCTCACATCCTCGAAGGCTTGCAGATTGCTGTCATCAACCTTGATGAAGTGATCCGCACAATTCGAGCATCTGCTAACACCGACCAGGCACGCTCGGCTTTGATGTCCAAGTTTGGGTTTACTGGACCACAAACTGAAGCCATCCTGAACATGCAGCTTCGCCAGCTGACCGCACTCGAACAAGACAAAATCGAAAACGAGTACAAGGAGCTTCTGAAGGAAATCGGGCGATTGGAGAGCATCCTCAGTGACCCTAAACGGGTTGATCAACTCGTCAAAGATGACCTGGTTTATCTCCGCAATAAGTTTGG
>CAIWTR010000392.1 GCA_903915615.1 uncultured Armatimonadota bacterium | reverse complement strand
CCGAACTGAGATTGGAGAGTAATCGGTGTCCTATCTCCCAAATACGGATGCTGAACGCGCCAAGATGCTGGCTGCAATCGGTGTCAACAATATCAAGGACCTCTTTGTACATATTCCACAGGAAGTTCAGGATGCCGCAGACTTTAGTAGTCTGACGGATTCCCTTGATGACATGACGTTGCAGCGCAAGCTCATTTCCATGAGCAGCAATGCAGCAGACTTGAATTCGAATGCCTGTTTCCTTGGTGCCGGCATTTACGATCACTACATCCCACCTGTAGTAGGCGCTGTCTGCAACCGCTCTGAGTTCTACACCGCTTACACGCCATATCAGCCTGAAGTGTCGCAGGGTGTTCTCCAGTCGATCTACGAGTTTCAGAGCCTGATCACGCGATTGACCGGCATGGATGTCTCGAATGCATCGATGTACGACGGCGCGACAGCCCTCGCTGAAGCAGTGATCATGTCCTGTGACCTAACAAAGCGGCGTACTGTCGTCCTACCGGCGAACTTACATCCATCGCTGCGGTCGGTTGTTGAGACATACCTTGAGCCACTCGGAATCAGTATTCGGACAGCCGCACAGAACCCTGTCACCGGTGTAACGGACATCGATACGCTCACAGAAGATGATGCATGTATCGTCCTCCAACAACCGAACTTCCATGGAGTCATCGAGGATCTTGGAGCCGCTGTTGCTGCTGCAAAGCTCGTAGGCGCACAGACAGTTGTTAGTGTTGATCCGATGAGCCTCGGCATTCTTGAGACCCCGGGTGCACTTGGAGTGGATATTGTTGTTGGTGAGGGTCAGGGCCTTGGATGCTTCCCGGCATTTGGTGGTCCCCTCCTCGGCCTCTTCGCCTGCAAAAAGGAATACATTCGTCGTATCCCGGGCCGTATCGTCGGTGGATCCGTGGATACATCCGGTCGCCGCGCATATACCATGACCCTCCGTACACGTGAGCAGGACATCCGGCGCGATACGGCAACATCAAACATCTGTACCAACCAGGCATTGTTTGCGCTTGCTGCAACCGTTTACCTCTCTGTGATGGGCAAGCAGGGCTTCCACCAAGCCGCAACGCTGTGTCTTCAGAAGTCGCATTATCTGGCTGCAAGGCTCGCGGATGCGGGACTGCCTCAGCGCTTCTCCGGACCATTCTTCAAGGAATTCGTCATCACATGTCCAGCACCAGTTGTTGACATAAACAAGGCGCTCTTGGAGAAGAAGATGATTGGTGGCTTACCACTTCCGGATGCTCCTAACGACATGCTGGTCTGTGTGACTGAGCAGCGCACCAAGGAAGAGTTGGACAGTTTTGTCGATGTTCTGGCATCGTTTGTAAAGGGTGAGGTGGCATAGGATGTCAACAGAACCAACGATTTTTGAGAAGTCCCGGTCGGGTCGTGTGGGCGTACAAATGCCTGCATGCGATGTCCCGGTTGTTGACATGGATTCCCTCCTCCCAGGCGTTGCGCTTCGTGCGAGTTTGCCACTACCTGAGCTGAGTGAAGGCGATGTGATGCGTCACTTCCTACGCATCTCGCAAAAGAACTACTGCGTTGACAAGGGATTCTATCCACTGGGTTCGTGCACGATGAAGTACAACCCAAAGATCAACGATGTAGCCGTTCAGATGCCAGGCTTTGCGCGTGTTCACCCATTCCAACCAGAAGAGACCGTACAGGGTACGCTCCAGATTCTGTTTGATATGCAGAACTGGTTGAGCGCTATCCTTGGTATGGATGCCGTCTCCCTGCAACCAGCTGCGGGCGCGCACGGCGAGCTTCTCGGCCTGATGCTTATCCGTGCTTACCATGTAAGCCGTGGGGATGCGCATCGTAACCTTGTTCTCGTCCCAACAGCTGCACACGGCACAAATCCGGCATCCGCTGCACGGTGCGGGTACAAAACCGTCCCCATCACCACCGATGAGCGTGGTCTTACGTGTATAGATGACCTAAAGCGTCAGATTGCCGCGTGTGGTGACAATCTCGCGGGCATGATGCTGACGAACCCTAACACAGTTGGTTTGTTTGAAGAAGACATCTGCCTTATCTGTGAGCTGGTCCATGCGGCTGGCGGTCAGATGTACTGCGATGGTGCGAATATGAATGCTCTGGTTGGAACAGCACGCCCGGGAGACATGGGCTTTGATGTGATGCACGTCAATCTGCACAAGACATTCAGCGTTCCACACGGCGGCGGCGGTCCAGGCTCTGGCCCTGTAGGCATCAAGGCGCACCTTGCACCATTCCTACCAGTACCAGTGGTCGTCAAGGATGATGCCGGTGTCTACCGTCTCAACTACGACCTCCCGCAGACAATCGGTAAAGTTGGTCCGTACTACGGTGCCTACCTGGCAGTCGTCCGCGCTTGGGCCTATATCGCGCACTTCGGCAAACAGAACATTCATATGATCAGCGAAGATGCCGTCCTCAACGCAAACTACCTCCGGGTTGCGCTTGGCCGGACGCTTGATATCGCCTATGACCGTATCTGTATGCACGAGGCCGTCTTCAGCCTCAAGAACCTCAAGGCTGAGACAGGAATCAAGGCCCTTGAAGTGGCAAAGCGCATCATCGATTACGGATATCACCCACCGACGATGTACTTCCCGCTGATTGTCCCTGAATGCTTAATGATTGAACCAACGGAAACGGAAAGCCTCGAGACCATCGATGCGTTTATCGTTGCGATGGAGAAAATCATTGCAGAGTGTCACACAGATCCTGAGACGGTGAAGTCGGCACCTCATACCGCACCTGTTGGGCGAATCGATGAAGCGACAGCGGCTCGTAACCTCGATCTCAGCTGGCCGCTGGAAGCATAACATTGATAACCCTCACCGTAAACTACACCAGTAGTAAGAAGTGTGAGATTGTCCATGAGCTGGGGCATCTGGTAAAAACGGATGCCCCTAAGGACATCGGCGGCGATGCATCCGCGTGCTCGCCGACAGATCTTGTGGTGGCGGCGCTTGCAGCCTGTGTGCTGACGACGGTCGGGATGTTTGCCGAGCGGCACGATATCGACTTGAGCGGAATGACATCCACGGTGACCAAGGAAATGAGCACAAGCCCGAGACGTATCGGCCGGATTGGTCTCACGGTTCGCTTTCCTACAACCGTCCCGGATGACATGCGTGCTACGCTCGAAAAAGTTGGCAATGGATGCCCGGTCAAGGCCAGCCTTCACCCAGACGTAGACGTACCGGTTACCTACCTCTACGACATCACTGGATAACGGTGTTCTGACAAAAACCAATATTCTTGGTTTTGATTTTCGTATCGGAATAGCCACCCATTCCACAGCCACACATAACTGGGAATAGGGTGGTTGTTTTTTATTGTCCTTTACAGCGCCTTAGCCATCTTGAACGTCACCTGCCCACGCGTATTCGGCATGTTTGGATCGCCGACAATTAGAAAGTAATCCGTTCCGCTCCGCGTCCGCTGAGAATACGCCATATAAATATTGGTACCGGGTTGACCGGCAATATTTGCAATGTTCCCTGTCCCATTCT
>CAIWTR010000391.1 GCA_903915615.1 uncultured Armatimonadota bacterium | reverse complement strand
TGTTCGGCCATTTGATCAGCCCCTCTACGCTGAGGGCCACTTGGCTATCCTAAAGGGCAATCTTGCAATGGATGGCGCCGTTGCCAAAATTTCAGGCGTCAAAGTTCCCGTCATCACAGGGCCTGCAAGAGTCTTCGATTCAGAAGAGGAGTGCCTTGAGAGCATCCTCGCTGGAAGTATCAACGCTGGGGATGTCCTTGTTATCCGCTACGAAGGTCCTAAGGGCGGTCCAGGGATGCGGGAAATGCTTGCGCCAACATCCGCGATTATCGGTGCCGGCCTAGGCGATTCCGTTGGTTTCATCACGGATGGCCGCTTCAGCGGAGGCACCTTTGGGCTTGTTGTCGGACACGTTTCCCCCGAGGCTGCGGTTGGCGGCACGATTGGTCTGTTGAAGGAAGGGGATTCGATTACCATCGATGCCCGCCAGCTTCTTCTGCAGGTCAATGTTTCCGATGAGGAGCTGGCTGAACGACGTGCAGCATGGACAGAGCCTGCTCCGCGTTATACAAAGGGCGTCCTCGCAAAGTTTGCAAAACTGGTCAGCTCGGCAAGCCTCGGCGCCGTTACGGACAGATTCTAATCATCAGCAGCCAGACCGGTCAAACCCACTTCAGGGCTTTGGCCGGTCTGCGATTTTCTTTCTAAAACGCATCGCACCGCTATTCATGCAATAGCGTAATCCATTTGGCGTTTTGGGGATGCCAAATTTTCCGTTGGCATCATCGAACAAGTGCCCTAGATGGCCGTCGCACCGCGCGCACAGGATTTCCACACGCTCACCATCGGGATCCCGACGCTCCGAAACCACCTTCTTTTGGATAGGCTGGTAAAAACTTGGCCACCCGGTGCCGCTATCAAATTTGGTGGATGCATAGAAGAGTGGTAAGTCACATCCGCCACAGGAGTAAAGTCCATCGGCGTGGTTGTTCCAAAACGAATTTGCAAATGCGCGCTCCGTTGCTGCCTGTCTCAGAATTTGAAACTGACTGGCCGTTAGCGTTTTCCGCCATTCCACTGAGGTTTTGGTGACTTTGCTGATGACATCCGGGATGAAGTCAACCGCCTTGGTGTCTACAGCCGTTGACGGCGACTGTGCGGTACCAGTCTGAGCCCAGCTCACGGTAGCGAAAAATAGACAAAGTGTTGGAATAAGCATCAATGATTCTCCCTATGTTGTAAAAGACCAAGTAAATGCTGGTTTTGTTCCCGGCAGTTTGCGATTTATGGCACTACTGGATGCATCACGCTAGGATAATTTATGTTGCTAGCCTTGTTCTCCGTCATCTTGTCAAGTGTTGATACATCAGAACGGCCAGCCACCGTAATCGTGCCAAACATCGCCGTTTATGTTCCCGCAAATGCGGCTGTCCGCGAAGCCTTCGGATCGACTTGGACTTCCTTCGGATTACGCAACCGACCGGATTGGTCGAGAAACGATGTCGTATTTTCACCAGATATCCGCGTTTTGAGTGCGCCGGCGAGGAGTAACGATGGGACACGGTTGATGCTCATTCCCGCCTTGTTCCGTGCGACGCTTCAGCTCAAAAGTAAGCCGAATACGTTTAAGCTGGCTGTCTTCGCTGAAGGTGGACTCGTTGGCGCCTATACATCCGCAGGAAAGTCACGATTCACCGCTGCACCTGCTACCGGGCTAGGTGTTAGCATCAGTCGCAATCGCCTTGATATCGAAGCACAGTTTATCCAAGCACTCAGTCAGGATGGACGTGATTTCACAGGATTTGGCATCGGGTTTGGTTACCGACTCTAATGTTCAACAGGTAGACTTGGAACAATGGGACGGTGTAAATAAGTAAGTAATGTCTATGCAGGCACAGGAATCACAACCGCGACAACAGGAACCGACATACAAGCAATGTGTTGGCTGTCGCTACCATGTCACAGAAACGGACACCGTGTGCCCGAATTGTGGTGTTCCTGAGCCCATGTCGTCAATGTCTGGTATGGCCGGGATGTTCAACCTTGGCCCTGAGATGAACGACGCAACAAGGGCCATGATTGGAGCGTTTATTGGCGCCGTTCTCGGAGCGCTTCTGATGCAGGGCGTCGGCGTTGCCGTTGGCGTGGCCGTTGGCGTTTCCCTTGGAATTCTCCTTGGTGCAGATCGTGGTCAGCAACCCACGGCGGCGAAAACAAAAGCGGCTGTCTCGCTTCGGGAAATCGAGCGGCGCATCGGTGAACGCCTTGTCGAGCTACGTAATCGTGAGCGCCGTTTGGCTGAGACACGCGCGCAGTGGGAACGCCGGGCATCGACGGGTGCGGGCAGGGATGCAGCATGGGACCGCATTTACCAGCAGCTCCTTCAGGCCGGGGATGCACTGGCTAGGCAACGTGACCGTTATCACGTAAAGCTTTGGGAAGTTACTCTCATCCGCTGGCAGAATCGCTTAGATCCGCTTGTCGTCGATTGGAACCGTTTGACACACGAGGGATGTTCAAAGCGTCTCGTGGCACTTGACCAGATCGAGGAAGAAGGCGAGGAGTTTCTCCGAGCCTGGACGGATATCGACCTTGATGAGTACCCGGATGCGCGCCGCTGCCTGGACCGCCTGAAAGCAAGTATTGAAGCCTGCCAGCCACTCCGTGAGCACTTGATTGTGAAGCAAGCGACGCTCGCACTTAGCGGCTTGGCTCCAGCGGATGATGCGATTGATCCATTGCTTGCGATGCCTCCATCGACGGCATCTGCCTTTCAGGCACGCGCGAGCCTTGCTGATGTCACATCGGCGTTCGCAGCCCTCGAAGGGGAATACGACCGCCTGCGCTCAGAGCAACAATTTGCGGATGAAGTGGATACCGTTCGGCAGCTGGGACGCTGATGCTCGAACGCGGGTCCACCGTCGTTGTAAAGTTCGGCTCATCGACGTTGGTATCAACACCCGGAAATGCCATCAATGACGCCAACTTCATCTCCATTGCACAATCCATCGTAGAGCTTCATCAAGCTGGATTAAACATCGTTGTAGTATCAAGCGGGGCCGTCGCGCTCGGTAGGCGACAGCTTAGCGACCTTGCTGACAAGGTTGATGTCACTTCAAAGCAGGTCCTCGCGACCATCGGACAGCACCACCTCATGGCCCTTTGGTCATCAGCCTTTGCGCAGGTTTCAACACTGTGCGGGCAAGTCTTGGTGACGAAGGCTGAGCTGTCGAGTCGAACGGCAAATCTCAATGTCCGCGATACGCTGCAGGCGATGCTTAATGCCGGGGTTGTTCCCATTGTCAATGAGAATGACTCAGTAGCGGTCGATGAAATTCGCTACGGTGATAATGATTCGCTTGCAGCACAGGTTGCGCTTGCAATCGGTGCGGCAGGGGTCGTGCTGTGGACGGATGTTCCTGGGATGTACACCGCTAATCCTCGAACCGATGCCTCTGCGAAACTGATTGCGTCACTCTCTGCGAGTGAGCTGGAACAGTTTCGCAATTGCGTCGGTGGTGCTGGTACCCGCCTTGGGACCGGTGGGATGATGACGAAGCTGGATGCCGCATCGCTTGCGGCGACAGGTGGTATCTGGACTCGGATTGTTGGGTGTGCTCCACTAGATGCATTGTCAGCCGTTATTGCCGGGGGATATCCGAGCACATTGGTCACGCCAACGGTAGCCCTTCAGGATGGCCGGACGCGGTGGATTCTTGCGAACCCGGTGGATGGTCGGATTATCTGCAATGCTGGTGCTGCTGACTGGATCATCAGCAAAGGCGCGAGCTTGCTCGCAGTGGGTGTTATCGATGTCGCAGGGGCTTTTGTACGTGGCGACATCGTACGCATTTTCCATGCGGAGACTCACATTGCGACCGGGATTGCTCGCTACGATGCCCATGAAGTCGTGCAGATATCCGGATGTCGTGATGCTGATATCGAGAAGGTTCTTGGGTACACAGCCGGCCCGGTGGTCATCCATCGGGACGACCTGGCTCTGGTTTAGCCCGATGCCCTGCCAGCATCGTTGCTTGGTATACTTGAAACGAATTACATGTTTTGTGTGTCTCCTAAGATTGACACTTAAACGTGTGTGAAGGAGTTTCTAATGTCCACAATCAAAGTCGGCATCATTGGATGCGGTGGTATCGCCAACGGCAAGCATATGCCTAGCTTGAAGACCGTCGCTGGGGTTGAGCAGATTGCATTCTGCGACATCGATGCTTCCAAGGCCGAGAAGGCCGCGCAGGAATATGGCGCCCAAGGAGCAAAGGTCTACACCAGCTATATGGACCTCCTCAACGAGGGCGGAGTTGATGTCATCCACGTCTGCACGCCAAACATCTCACATGATGCGATCACAATTGCAGCGTTGCAGGCTGGTAACCATGTGATGTGCGAGAAGCCTATGGCTAAGACTTCTGCCGGTGCTCGTCTTATGCGCGATGTTGCGCGTGAATCCGGCAAGAAGCTGACAATCGGCTACCAGAGCCGTCACCGACCAGATAGCCAGTACCTCAAGCAGCTCGTTGAAGATGGCGAACTTGGTGAAGTTTACTTCGCAAAGGCACATGCCATTCGTCGGCGCGCCGTTCCGACTTGGGGTGTTTTCCTTGATGAAGAAGCACAGGGTGGCGGACCACTCATCGATATCGGTACCCACGCACTCGACCTGACCCTCTGGTTGATGAATAATTACAATGTCAAGTCTGTCAAAGGCTCGGTTTACCGTAAGCTCGCAGACCGTGAAAATGCTGCCAATGCATGGGGTCCATGGGATCCTAAGCAGTACACGGTAGAGGACAGTGCGTTTGGATTTATCGAGCTCGCAAATGGTGCGACGATTTTCCTCGAATCCAGCTGGGCTCTCAACACACGCGAGACCGGTGAAGCAATCTGTTCCCTCTATGGAACCGATGCCGGTGCAGATATGCGTGGTGGCCTTCACTTGAATGGTGAGAAGAACAGCCGCCTCTATGATCTCAAGGTTGACCTTGGCGGTGGAGGAGTTGCCTTCTACGATGGTGCCACGGCAAAAGCCGAGCACATTGAAGCACAGAAGTGGATTGATGCAATCCGTAACGACACCGAGCCTGTCGTAACGCCTGACCAGGCATTGGTTGTCTCTGAGATTCTGGAAGCTATCTACGAATCGTCGAAGACCGGCCAGCTGATCACATTCTGATGACCCCTGGCACCTTCCGGCATAAATGTCAGAAGGTGCCTTTCTATTTAAAGTATGTCAAGTAACCAGGCAAAGAAACGGATCGCGGCGCGCATACTGGGAGCATCCGGTTTTTGGCGTAAGCTGCGGTTCCTCGTATGGTTCGTTCCAGTGGGCAAGGCAGAGAAGCCGTTCATCCCCAGAACCGATATCAAGCGCCTGCGCGGAGTCATTCATTGCCATACGGCGCAGTATTCAGATGGTGCTGGCACGGTGGAAGATGTGATGGATGCCGCTGCCAGTGAACAGTTTGACTTTGTCTTTCTGACAGACCATAACAGCGTGGCGGCGGCACGGGATGGCTACGTTGAGCGTTACGCTGACAAAGCACCATTCCTTCGGGTTGGAAACGAAATCACCGTCAAAGGTGGAGCCTTTCTCCTCGTTGGGAATCTGCCGGCCACGTTCCAACTCGAACCCCGACTAGAACCGCAAACAGCCATCGATGCCGTTCTGAATGCGGGAGGCATCGCCGCGATTTCGCTTCCCTTTGACATGAAGCATCCATGGGATGCGTGGGATACATCCGGAACGACAGGGCTTGAAGTCATCAACTTCTCTACAGTCGCTCGCGATCACATTAACTTTCTGTCGCTCGCTGTTGTACTCATCCTCTGGCGAGTTGCCGGACTTCGGGCTGCCATTCGCTGGATGATCGATCGACCGGATGAATCTTTTGCGAAATGGGATGAAGAGCTGTCCAAGCACGGACGCTATGCTGGGATTGGCGCTCTCGATGCACACGGCATTACCCGAATTGGAAAGAAGTGGCATAAGTTTCCAAGCTATGCCGACTCGTTTTGTGCGCTATCGACCCATGTTTATGTTGACAATAGTGCTGCCACTGGTCCCGCGGCAGAGCTTGCCCTGTTCAAAGGACGCAGCATCATTTGTTATGACCTCGTCCGATCGCTGGATGGAGTTGTCGTTCAAACGCAGCAGGGGGCAGTGCCTGGAGATGATGCTTTCATTGGAGACACACTCCACATTGTTGTTCCCGAAAACACAATTATCTTGATTTTGAAAAATGGAATCATTCTAAATAAGGAACAAAACACACATACCAGTCTTTTGCTCGACAGTGAGGGTATCTATCGGGTGGAAGCGTACACGTATGCACTTGGCTTTGGTGGGTGTGCGATGTTTATCAAGCCTTGGTTCTTTGCAAATCCCATATACGTTCACTCCGCGCCCGAACCATAGGTTACTAACTTTCAGCCGTTGATGTTGAAACTCCGCCGAATGGCAGAATTGCGAAAGCAAGTATTTTCATCATTACTCCATCCCGGCATGTGACCTAGAGTGCATCTCATGGACGCCCAGTTGAACTCGCAGACAAGTCTAATAACTGCACAGGATGTAATCGATCAGATTGATGGGACTGAACTTGATGAGGCTCTTCCTGGGCTAATACTTCCAGTCGTAGCAGTACGCGATGCGGTTTACTTCCCTGGAGCACACTTTCCACTCCTCGCAAGCCGTGAGCGTTCTGTGCGTGCTATCGAACAGAGCCAACAGTACCACGATGGGCAGGTTCTCCTCGTTACGCAGCGTGACATCTCCGATGAAGCATCCGCGGACAATCTAGTCAATGTCGGTGTCTTGGCCACCATCGAGAATGTTGCATGGCTCCAAGATGGCATTGCGCGTGTTACCCTCAGCGCCGGCTCCAGAGTTGTCATCCGTGGCTATGTTGCATCGACCCCGACCCTTGTGGCTGCCTTTGACTGCATCACTGATGTGGAATCTGAAGTCGATGCGGTAGAGCGCCAGGCACTTGCTCGTTTAGTGGTTGAAGGGTTTGAGCTTCTTGTTGAAGAGGGAGTCATATCCCACCCGGATGCGCTGGCGGCTGTTTCCGGTACGTTGGATCCAAGCTGTATTTCCGACCAGATTGGCCCGTATCTACCGACGACGCTAGAAGAAAAAGTAGCCCTACTTTCTGAAGTCGATCCTGGTAAGCGCTTGAACATGATTCATTCGCTGCTGATCAGAGAAAAGCATGTCAGTGCAGTCCGTCAGCAGATTCGGGAGCGCCTCGATAATGACTTTGAACGGGTGCACCGCGCAGATATTCTCCGTGAACAGCTAAAAGCGATTCAAGCCGAGCTGGATATTGTCGATCCACGTGAAGATGGAAATGTTCATGCAACTAAGCTTGCTGCAGATTCTGATATTCCAGAATCCGTCCGCAAGGTTATCTTAGAAGAAATCTCCCGCTACGAGCGCCTCCCAAGTAACAGCACTGAGTCATCGCTCGCCAAAGACAGAATCGATATGTTGATGTCGCTACCGTGGACGCGGACGGCACCGATGACGATTGATATTCCAACGGCACGTTCCATTTTTGAAGATCGCCACTCTGGACTGGCAAGCGCGAAGAAGCGTATTTATGAATACCTCGCTGTCCGAAAACAGGCTGGCACCGCGCATACAGCGCCAATCTTATGTTTTGTGGGTGTTCCCGGCGTCGGAAAGACATCGCTCGCCACATCGATTGCATCCGTTCTGAATATTCCGTTCATTCGGATTGCGCTTGGCGGCGTACGTGATGAAGCTGAAATTCGTGGACATCGCCGGACTTATACAGGTGCGTATCCCGGTCACTTCGCCGAAGCGCTACGGGAAGCAAAAGTCATCAATCCGCTGATTCTCTTGGATGAAATTGACAAGCTTGGTAAAGACCGTGGTGGCGATCCGGCAAGCGCTCTCCTGGAAGTCCTTGATCCTGAGCAGAACCA
>CAIWTR010000390.1 GCA_903915615.1 uncultured Armatimonadota bacterium | reverse complement strand
GCTTCGCGGGGCGTTGGGTCACCGAGTTTGTCCGCGACAAATGCGTGGGCCGCCTCGTGAACGGTGGTCGAAATCACGATCGCAACCGCGAGCATCACCCACATCCGCCAGTCCATCGCAGCATCTGCAAGCGTTCTGTAACCGCCAAAGGGGTTACCTGAAAAAGGACTGCTGAAATGGGAAATCAGGATGTCACGCATGGTCATCAATTCCGGTTCTATATTTGAGGTGCACTACTTGCCTAGATTACCATAGAGGGGTGGTTTTTCGGATGACTTAGGGGTTTGCCCGTGCGTGTACAAGGGGCTACAATTGAGGCCGTATGACTCCACTTTCCCGCCGCGCGCAGGCCTGCGCTCCATCGCCAACTCTCGCCATCACCGCAAAGGCGAATCAGATGAAAGCCGATGGCATTAATGTCGTCGCTTTTGGTGCCGGTGAGCCTGACTTTGACACGCCGGATCACATTAAAGCTGCTGCCATCGATGCACTTGCAAAGGGCTATACAAAGTACACGCCAAGTGCAGGAATCCCTGCCCTGAAGAATGCCATCATCAACAAACTTCAGCGTGACAGTGGTCTGACCTTTTCGCCTGCAGAAGTCATCGTCTCCTGCGGCGGCAAGCACAGTCTGTACAACATTTTTCAGGTCCTCATCGATGATGGTGATGAAGTCATCATTCCAGCACCGTACTGGGTTTCATACCCGGAGCAGGTAAAGCTCGCAGGCGGTGTTCCCGTGGTTGTGCAAGCATCCGATGACGATAACTTCGTTCCATCGCTGGCATCCATTGAGGCTGCCATCACTGACCGCACCAAAGTGATTGTGATCAATTCGCCGAGCAACCCGACGGGTGCGATGTGGCCGATCAGCCGGATCCGCGAAGTCGCAGAGCTTGCGGTGTCCAAGGGCATTTACATCATCTCCGATGAGATCTACGAAAAGCTTGTCTACGATGGTGAGTTCATTTCCGTTGCGGCGCTTTCGCCTGAAATCGCGAAGTGGACGCTGACGTGTAACGGGATGTCAAAGGCCTACTCGATGACCGGGTGGCGCCTTGGCTACGTTGCGGGTGACAAGGCATTGGTCGCCGCGATGGGGCGTATCCAGGATCAGGTCACATCCAACCCGACATCGATTGCGCAATATGCCGGCGTCGCTGCCCTCGATGGCCCTCAGGAATTTCTTGCTGAGTGGCGCGCCGCGTTTATGTCGCGCCGGGATGTCATCGTCGCTGGACTCAATGCAATCCCAGGCTTCAAATGCCGTATGCCTCAAGGCGCGTTCTACGTCTTCCCAAACATCAGCGGACTCTACGGGAAGAAAACGCCTGCGGGTAAGGTGCTGGCATCCGGGGATGATGTCGCTGACTACCTCCTCGAATCCAAGGGCGTCGCAGTTGTTCCTGGTAGCGGCTTCGGGACGCCAGACTTTGTGCGGTTCTCGTATGCGACCAGCATGGATGCGATAAACGAGGGACTTCGCCGTATTCAGGAGGCTGTGGACGCACTCATTGATTGACACTGCACCACTCATCGATACCTTTGCTGCGGCGTGGGGGATTGCGCCCGGGGATGCGCTTCTTCGCCAGGCATTCACGCACCGCAGTGCAGCATCCGAGGTCCTTCCAAGCTACGAACGCCTTGAGTATCTCGGGGATGCCGTTGTAAGGCTTTGGACCGCGGGAAAGCTGTTTGCAGGTACACCTGAGGATGGCGCAGCAAAGGAACTTAATCGACGCGAGCAGGTGATGGTAAATCGAACATCCCTCGCTGCGGCCGCACGTCGGCTTGGCTTGACATCGATGGTCATCGCCGGGAAGTCCGAGATTGAAGATGGCCGCACATCCGATGATCGTATTGCAGAGGAGCTCTTCGAAGCAGTCGCCGCTGTGGTGTATTTGAAGTGCGGCTGGGATGTCCTGGATGTTTATCTGGGAAGTGTCCTTGGTGGGCAGCTGGCGGATGTTGTTGCTGGGGATGGACTTCCGGATGCAAAGTCTGACCTGCAAATGCGGACGCAGGCCAAATATCGGTGTTTACCGGAGTATCGTGTGATTTCTGGTTCCGGGGATGGACGCTCAGCGCACTTTGATGTTGAGTTGTTGATCCAGGGATGTATTGTTTCCCGTGGGGCGGGGCACGGACGGCGGGCGGCAGAAATGGCCGCGGCGGTCATGGCACTCGCGGACGAAGATGGCTGGCCAGCGCCAGCGGTGGAGGAGTCGGATGCAGCTATACGGTAAGGAACTGGCCAAACGGCAAATCGCGGCGTACGTGGGTGATTTCACTCAGGTTGCCGGAGTAGAACGCTTTACCTACGATGAAGGCGTCGAAGGGGGCATAAAAGCCGCCCGGGTCCGCTCCGGGGGCGGATTGGATTTCACCGTGCTGTTCTCGCGCGGTATGGATATTTCGGCAGCGACCTATAACGGGATGCCCTTTGCGTGGGTTTCTGCAACTGGCTGGGGACATCCACATGCGTTCGTTCCCGAAGGCCGTGGATGGCTACAGACCTTTCATGGTGGTTTGCTTACCGGGTGTGGCATCGCGAATGCGGGTGCTGCAAATGTCGATGGAGATGAGTCCCTTGGCATCCATGGAAAACTCTCGCATATACCGGCTGCGGAAACGGGAGCATGGACCGATTGGGAAGATGAGGATGAGGCGACCGTCTATGTCGAAGGCACGATGCGTGAAGCGACGGTCTTTGGCGAAAATCTGCGTCTTCGCCGCGTGATTAGCACTCCTATTGGAAAATCAAGCCTGACGATCACGGACACAGTCCACAATGCAGGCTTTCAAACAAGTCCACTGATGCTGCTTTACCACCTCAACTTCGGCTGGCCGTTGCTTAGCGAGGATACGATTTTACGCTTGCCAGATGGCACG
>CAIWTR010000389.1 GCA_903915615.1 uncultured Armatimonadota bacterium | reverse complement strand
GATGTTGCGCTTGTTGTCGCGACAGGCGAACAGCGGGTCTATGCCAACATTTTGCTGACGATTGGTGTTGTCCCACCACCTAAGTAGTTTTGTTTTTGGTTGTTGTTGATACAAACACCCCTGTGGAAGCTCCACAGGGGTGTCATCTTTTCCAAAAGCGTACTACTTTGGTGCGCTGACCGGCTTTCCAAGCAGCTGCATCTGTGTTGTGAGCGTGAACTTCTCCGCACCCGCGCCGTACGTCACTTCGACATACGATGCCGCACAGCCAGTTGCCGGCTTTGGCGTATTGGCCTTGACCGACTTACCACCGGCAGGGACCGTCAGCTCGATGCTGCTCCACTTGCTGTCACGGTAATCACGGGTTGGCGCTTCACAGCGGAAGATCCGTGCACTCACAATCGGTGTGTTGCTCGTGACCGCAAAATCACAGCTGCCATTTGCCAGCTCCTTACGGGTCCAGCGCAGCGCCGGCATCGGCTTTTTCTCTGCAACCGAACGCGCAAATGCACTCAGTGTTGCAAGCACACGCCCACGGTCTTCAAGACCATGACCACTGTTTGGCGCGTACAACACACTCTTCTCGCCCACAAGGCCATCCCAGTAAAGGTTGAGCGAATCCTGTGACCAGTAGCGGTCATTCGTGCCAAGAAGAATCATTTTTGGCATCGTAAGCTTTGCGCGGTACGAATACGGATCCTCAAGCTGCATCAGGCGCTCGCCCTTAGGACCGGACAGAATCTTGTCAAATCCAACAGCCGAGTAATCCTCAACCTGCTCACTTGGCTTGCCATAATGCTCAAGCTGATGTGCGAGCTGGGCTTTGACATTCAAAATGTCGATGACCATCGGGGCAATTCCAGCCACACGCTTGTCTCCGGATGCGCCGACAAGCCAGGTTGTCCAGCCACGCTTGGATGCACCCGTAATCACAAAGCGCTCCAAGGCCGGGAGGGACTCCTGCTTTGTCAGTGCCTGAACAGTGTCCATCGCCTTGATCACAGCCTTCGCCATCGGGAAGTGGAGCGGCCACGATTCATCACCCGTCTCAATAAACTTGACCCAGGTGTACGCAATCAGCGCATCTTCGGTGAGTCCGTTGTACAGAGGCTGATTTGGAATATTGTGGATGATGGCAAATGGCGCACCGGTGCTCGTAGCAACGGTCAAGGCGATCAGGTCATTTTCCTTGCTGCCGCTGCCACCTGTGTTGAGCATCGTGCAGTAACCAGGACGCTTGACTTCCTTTGGGACGAACAGCTGGACGCGGTGGTCCCACTTGATATTCTGCCACACCTGGGATGTCATCTTCATGTCGTAGATGGTTCCCGCTGGTAAGTCGCGCTTTTCGGTCAATGACCACTTGTACTCAGGCTCTGGACGCGCCAGATAGTCATAAAAGTCAGCGTTAGCAGGAGCTACCGCAAAGGTGCCGGCAAGAGCAAGTCCGGCAGCGGTCAACATGAAATTACGTCGATTCATCATTTCCTCGATTCGCGCCTGTTGCAGTGGACATCGACGGCAGCATCGCCGACTAACACCAGACGGAAGAACTGCTCCATTGTATGCCACCGCATTGTTCCAGTCACACCATTGCCCGTTTGAAACAAGGGAATCCCGAATTGGTACACTCGCAACATGGACAACCAATCACCTTCCGTCCTCATCGCCGTGGATGCCGGGACAACAAGCTGCCG
>CAIWTR010000388.1 GCA_903915615.1 uncultured Armatimonadota bacterium | reverse complement strand
GGAGCATGTCTGCCGTGTCCCAAGGGGCCCCGCCCATGCCATCCCAGAATGGCGTCGCAACGCTCCCAGGAAAGATACTCGAAATGCGGATTCCATCTTTGCGGACCTCTTTGGCCACGCACTGAATCATTCCGTAGGCTGCCCACTTAGATGCCACATAGCCACTGCTCATCGGGAATGACTTCTTCGCCGCGATTGAAAGCATCGGGACAATCATCCCTTCGCCGCGCGGCTTCATCACCCGCACAGCTGCCCGAACGCAGTTGAACATCCCCGTAACGTTTGTCGACATCATTTCAGCAAATGCCGCATCCGTGGTCAGCTCAATCGGCGCAAATGTCCCAACACCTGCATTGGCAACCATCGCATCCAGCTGCCCAAACTCCGCAACCATTTGGTCAACGGTCGCATCGATAAAGGCACTGTCTGTCACACTGCCAACAAACGCGATATGTCCACAATCCGTTTCAGCAACCAGCTGAAGTAAGTCCTCGCGACTACGTGCCACCAGCCCAAGACGCCAGCCATCCGCTGTCAGGGCATCCACAATCGCCCTCCCAATCCCCTTGGTAGCCCCGGTCACAATCGCAGTACGCATCGGAATACCCAACCTCTCAGTGCTTGTTGACAATACTCATAAACTCGGCGCGCAACGCCGGGTCTGTGCGGAACCGACCACCGAGCTTGCTCGTGACCGTGCTCGAACCGTGGTCTTCGACGCCGCGGCTACGAACGCAATAATGGATTGCATCCACGACCACCGCGATGTCATCCGTTCCCAGGATGTACTGCAGGGCAAAGTATATCTGTTCCGTGAGGCGCTCTTGGATTTGAGGACGCTTTGAGAAGTACTCCACGATACGGTTCAGCTTCGACAAGCCGAGAACATGTTGGCCAGGAATATAAGCGACCGTTGCATTGCCATCGATGACGACAAAGTGGTGCTCACAGCTGGACATCACCGAGATATTGCGCTCAACGACCATTTCGTCGTAACGCATTTTGTTCTCGACGGCGGTGCACTTTGGGAAGTTATCGTAGTCGAGACCCCAAAAGATTTCGCTCACAAACATCTTGGCCACTCTGCGGGGAGAGTCGATCAGGGAGTCATCGGTCAGGTCTAGGCCAAGCGCCTCCATGATGCCCCGGAAGTGATGTTCGATCGCGTTCGTTTTGTCGGCATCCGAGAGGTCGTTCGGGACCGTCGGTGTTTCCACACGATTGAGGACCAGGTGCTCATGTACACGATGGCCAAGCTCAGGATCGGTTTTCGTTTTATTCAGTGCCATAGTTTGTCTTTCTGCAGTAAGCCTGAATGGCTGTTTCAGCCGGCATATTCAAAGTAGTTGCGGTCAGTTTCGCGCACAATGATGCGTGAGAGGCGAGCGGGCGCCGGGATGTGGTCCTTGATGCGGTTCCAGATCACCAATGTCAGGTTTTCGCTGGTCGGGTTGCTGCCAACAAACTCAGGGACATCATCGTTGAGGCATTTGTGGTCAAAAACCTGCATGATGTGCTCCTCAATAACGGTGTCTAGCGCTTCGAGGTCTAGCAGCATCCCGGTTACGGGATCAGGCTCGCCCGTGACCGTTACCTCGACTCCATAGTTATGACCATGGCCACCCTTATGGTTACACTTGCCAAAAATCGCGACATTTTCTGCATCGGACAGCCCGGGAGCATGAAGACGGTGGGATGCTGCAAAGTCGATGCAGCGCGTGAGTGAGACCATCGGGTTACCTCCAGCGCAGGTGCGCGTAGCGTACAGCGTCGGGCTTTCCCAGACGGTGATTTCACAGAGGCGGGCACGGGCATCCGTAAAATGTCCTTCAACCTGCTCCCAGACAAAAGATGTGATGTTTTCAAGTGTTGCTTGGCGTTCTGCAAACCAGGCAACCTCATAGGTCAGATGCTTGTCCGCAACGAGCGCGAGGACGTTTTGCTTGATGCAACGATCGATGTCCACGATGTTTACAATCATCCCGGTTACCGGATCAACCGCGCCTTCGAATGTCACTTCAACGGTGTAGTTGTGGCCGTGGCCATAAGGACTTGCCCATCGTCCAAACAATGCTTTGTTCTGTTCATCCGTCAATCCAACCAGCCAGTAGGCATGGCCAGCCGAAAACATCACACGCCGCTTTAGGCGCATCGTTGTGGAGCTCACTGACATTGGAGGATTCATCTGTCACTCTGTAACGCTCCGGCCGCCCGGAGGTTCCCTATACATCACCGGGATTTTCACTGACGTGATGCCTTCTATCTGTAATACACTGATGTCAGAGGTTTGATTCCCGCACAAAGCCTGCTCGGAAACACAAAGCTCACGTTGTCGAAACTACCGGATTTATCGCCTATGTACACGGAATCAGATATGGATATTGCATCTCCTCCTGCCCCTTATGAGCTCTCCCGGGTCCTCGACATCGAACGGCGCCGCCTTGTCCACGTAGCGCCAGCTACCCCAAATGCTGACTACGACATCTGTGATGTCCTTGTCCTTGGCGGGGGCCTTGGCGGTGTTGCAGCAGCGGAAGCCGCAGCAGCCGATGGAGCAACCGTTATCATCGTTGAGCCAACATCCGTTCTTGGCGGCCAGCTGACATCGCAGCTGGTTCCCGTCCCCGATGAAAACCAATATGTTGGCCGTACAAATGGTGCATCCACAGATCGCTTCCGAGCCCTTCGCGAGGATGTCCGTGCGTTGTATGCAGCAAAACCCGGTGTCCGAAAGCAGGCAGCAAACAATATCGGGCAGTGCTGGGTGTCGTCTGTATCCGGCCTACCAAGTGTCTGGAGCCAAGCCATCGAGAACCGCTTGGCCCCATTTGTCGAAAATGGGCGTCTGAAACGGACGTATCTCAGGCACCAGCTACGCCGCATCGTCCGCTACTCAGGCAATGGCGACATCAACTATGTCGAAATCGTCAATCTTGAGGATGGCCATATCCACCGGATTGCCCCAAAGATGGTCGTGGATGCCACCGAAGATGGCGCTGCGGCCTATCTGGCTGGCTGCCCTACACGGATCGGGCAAGAAGCCGCATCCGAGTTTGGTGAAGCACTGGCTCCAGCATCACACCACCCGGAGTGGGTGCAGTCGTTTACCTATGGGTTCCTTCTGCGCTGGGAAATGGATCCGCAAAAGCAAAAGCCACCGGTCACACCGCCGGCTGAATATGATGTCTTCAAGCAGCAGGGCGAATACACGCTTGACTATGTGTATAGAGGCAATGGTATTGAGGCGTATTCGGTTCCGTACGGCGTCCTCGATGCCATCAAGCATACATCGGTTGCTGGCACTCGCACCTACCAGCCATTTTGGACGTACCGACGCCTTCAAGCAGCAGGCTCATTTACCGGTGGAAAAAGCCCACAGGGTGACATCGCACTGATCAACTGGCGCGGCAATGACTTTCATTTGGAAAGCTATATCGACAAGCCACTGGATGATCAGGTACGCATCCTAAACAGAGGCCGTGACTTTGCGATTGGTTTTCTGTATTGGTTGCAGACAGAGTGTCCTCGCGATGACGGTAACGGAAAGGGCTATCCGGAAATGCAGCCATTTACCAACGCGGATGAGCCATTGGTCGATGCCCTCGGGGTTGCCTTGCATCCGTATATCCGTGAGAGCCGTCGTATTATTGCGTTGGAGATGCTTACCGCCAATCACATGGATGCGAGTGCCGACAACAAGCGTTGGGGTACTGAATTTGATGACAGTATCGGGTGTGCCCACTATGCAATCGATATCCATCCAAGTGCCAATGAGCCACATCTCCTTCAAACCGTGGTGCCGTATCACATCCCGCTAGGAGCCTTGATTCCAGCAAGTGGACCGCGCAATCTAGTGGCAGGTGCCAAGAATTTCGGTGCATCACGGCTGGCGCTCGCAAGTGCGCGGATGCATCCGACGGAGTGGCTGGTTGGCGAGGTTGCGGGGATGCTGGCGGCGATGTCAACGCGTAAGGATGTCCATCCAGCGGTGCTGAAAACCAATGAAACTCACCGGACAGACTTCTTGGAACACATCGCCGCCGCTGGCATCACGCGTTACTGGTCGAAGATTCTCAGCCCAATTCAGCAATAACACCGCGTAGGTCTGAATTCTTCCATCGCCGAAGGCTGTTCAACCTTAACTGGCTTAGCCAAACGAAGACTTATTGGAGCGCATCGCCGCCGCTGGTATCACACGTTACTGGTCGAACATCCTCAGCCCAGTTCAGCATTAACACCGCGTAGGTCTGATTCAGATCAGAGTCCAAAAGTTATCAACCCCAGCCGGCATCGTCCAACTCTGACTTCTTAGAGCGCATCACCGTCGTCGACCTCACACGTTACGGAACCAACGTTCTCAAGTCCAAAACGGATTAGAGTCACTTCAATCTGCGTCAGACCTTACGACCACACTGATAAGCATTCGTCAGTTTTGATCACGGTAACAACAACGCGTAGCTCTGATTCAGATAAGTGTCCAAAAGTGATCAACCCCAGCCGGCATCGTCCAACGAAAACATCGCCGCCGCTTGCATTACGCGTTGTTTATCCAACGTCCTCATGACCAAAACGGATTAGAGTCACTTCACTCTGCGTCAGGCCTTAAGACCACACTGATAAGCATTCGTCAGTATTGATCACGCTAACAACAACGCGTAGCTCTGATTCAGTTAAGTGTCCAAAAGTGATCAACCCCAGCCGGCATCGTCCAACGAAGACATCGCCGCCGCTTGCATTACGCGTTGTTTATCCAACGTCCTCATGACCAAAACGGATTAGAGTCACTTCACTCTGCGTCAGGCCTTAAGACCACACTGATAAGCATTCGTCAGTATTCATAATGGTCTTTTTACATTTGTCGAACCTTATTGGGAACCCCTTTCACTTTCGGTGCGTTTTTGAATACAAGAGGTTCACATGTCTGCAATAGTTTTGGCACAACCACAATCCACTCCACTTCACGAAAAGGCGCCGGTTCAAGATGAATACGATGCCCGTGTGGATCAGGAAATTCAGCTGGAAGAACGTGTTCGTGGACAAGCGCGTCGTGTAAGCGCGAACGATGCTGATTCGGAAATCGCACCTTGGATCGGCAAATCAGGCCGCCTGTTGACCGCGGCGGAAGAGGTAAATCTAGCTCGGCGTGTCGCACGCGGTGACAAAGTCGCGAAAGACCGCTTGACCGAAGCAAACCTCAGGTTAGTCATCTCAATCGCACGTAAGTACTGTGCACCTGGCGTGCCGCTTAGTGACCTAATCCAAGAAGGTAACCTAGGATTGATTCGTGCGGTCGAGAAGTTTGACCCAGAGCGCGGATTTCGTTTCTCAACATATGCAACGTGGTGGATCCGCCGGGCAATCAGCCGCGCCGTCATCAATCAGGGACGAACGATTCGTATTCCTGTATACGTCGCCGATGTAGTTCATCAGGTCACGAAGATGACCGCAACGCTACGTCAGCAGCTGTCACGGGAGCCATCGATTGATGAGCTTAGTGATGCACTCGAAATGCCACGAAAGAAGATTGAAGAGATTCTTCGATCGTGCTCAGAACCACTGTCGCTCGAAACGCCTGTTGGTGACCGTGAGTCGGCTCAGCTCGGTGACTTCCTTGAAGCAAAGGATATGGTCACACCAAGCGATGTCGAGGAAACGATCATCCGTCGTGAAGAAGTGCAGCAGCTTTTGTCCACGCTCAATGACCGTGAGCGAGAGATCATCGCATTGCGCTATGGCTTGACCGGTGATGCACCGCAAACGCTGGAAGAGCTTGGTTTGCACTTCCAGATCACCCGTGAGCGCGTGCGTCAGATTGAGCTGCGTGCGCTGAAGAAACTGCGTAAACTAGGAACCGATATTCTGAACTAAGCCACGCAAAAGCCCTCTGGAAACTGGAGGGCTTTTTCGTGTACGTTCAACATTAGAAGCGAACACCACCCGTAAAGTCAATCTGCAGCTGCTTGGCAGTGGTTGAGTAATATGCCCCGATGGCACGGCCATCCACGAGCTTTACGACTCCAAATTCAGTGTCTCTAAACCGCGTGAGACTGCGACCTAAGCCACGCAAAAGCCCTCTTGAAACCCGATGGCTTTTTCGTGTACGTTCATCAACATTAGAAGCGAACACCACCCGTAAAGTCAATCTTCAGCTGCTTGGCAGTGGTTGAGTAATATGCCCCGATCGCACGTCCATCCACGAGTATTTCGACTCCAAATTCAGTGTCTCTAAATCGCGTGAGACTCCGAACTAAGCAACGCAAAAGCCCTCTGGAAACTGGAGGGCTTTTTCGTTTACGTTCAACATTAGAAGCGAACACCACCCGTAAAGTCAATCTGCAG
>CAIWTR010000387.1 GCA_903915615.1 uncultured Armatimonadota bacterium | reverse complement strand
GATGAAGTCCAGATTATCGGCCGTGCATACGAGCTGAGCCAGCTGCAGGTGATGTGTGGTGACCAGTCCATTCCAACGGCGACGGTCAGCCTCCGCCATGCAAATGGTGGCATTTTGACCGATTCCCATCATGGAAATGGGCCTGTGGATGCCGTTTACCGCGCGGTCAACCGTATCGTAAATGTGCCAAATGAGCTGATCGAAATCAGTCTCCAGAGCGTTACCGAGGGCACGGATGCGCTGGCAAACGTGACGATTCGTGTGCGCAGCGGGGATGACATTTACTCAGGGCATGCTGCACATACCGACATCATCGTGGCCAGCACAAAGGCCTATGTCAATGCGCTGAACAAGCTGATCATGGACAAGCAGGGTGTGAGTGGGCGTAAAGAGTCTGCCGACCGGGATGGCAGCGTTTAGGGTATAAACGACATATGGACCCAATGCCAAGCCCACAGGAGGCAACTGAGCACCTTCGTCTCATCCGTCAGACGATTGAGCGCAGTCAGCAACACTCGACGCTATCCGGCATTTCGGGCGTCGCCGCTGGGGTAATCGTGCTTATTGCCGCTGTCGTCGCCGAGGGTGTGATTGGTGATCCCAGTCAGCCGGGCCGGCAGGGTGCATTTGTTGGGCTGTGGATTACGACATTGGTGGCCGCCGGGCTAGTGGATTTGGTCATCACCAAAATCAGGGCGATGCGCGTCGGGAAGTCGCCGCTGTCCGGCCTCGGGAGAAGCTGGCTACGCGCGGTTGCGCCAGGCCTCCTCTGTGGTCTGATCGTCTCCCTCATGTACTACCATCAGCCAGAACGCTTCGGGGATGCGATTTACGGGCTGTGGATGCTTAGCTACGCGATGTCCCTGCTCGCCATCGGGCAGCTTTCCGCACCCGCGGTCAGCGTTCTCGGGTGGAGCTTTCTTGCTGCAGCCGTTTGGACATTGCTCGGACCGCAAGGCGTTCCTGTCGGGCCGCGCGGATTACTCGCCGTAACGTTTGGTGGATTCCATATTGTGTATGGAATCGCACGCGGAATCCGGGATGGATGGTAAGTAAGGCGATGGCGATGGACCAGGCTTTGCCCGCACATCCACGCAAGGAGAAAACGCCGCGTGTGGCCGCTGCTGTCGACAACACCGATGGCATGACACGCCCGCTTGATCTCCTGGATGATGTCATCCATCAGAAAGTCCGCCTTGGCATCATGTCGTGTCTCTTGGCGACATCTGAGGCTGAATTTACCTTCCTCAAGTCGGCCTTAATGGTCTCTGATGGCAACCTCAGTACACACTTGTCTGTGCTTGAAGATGCCGGGTATGTCGCATCTTCTAAAACCCAAGCCGTCAAGCGGCCAGGAAAGTCGCGCTATGCGCTTACATCCTCCGGGCGCTTGGCCTTTGCAGCCTATGTCGCTGCCTTGGAGTCATTGGTACGCCCTGAGTAAAACCTAATGCTAGCGACGAAGACACGCCTTGTTTGCTTGATACTCGCGGGTCACAGCGGAGTCGACCCAGGGACAAGTGCTGGTGGCTACACCGAAGCCGAGTTTACGTATGCATTGGCACTTGATCTCTTTCGTGCCATCGAGCGGCATCAGCCACACATCGAACCCGTCTTGCTCACGACCGCCGGGCATTCCGGACCAACATCGCGGCTTGGCGTGCAGAAAAAGCACTGCAAAACCCATCGCTTTCTTGAGATGGCAGCATCAACGGACAATATTCAGCGGATCGATCAGAAGCTGGATGGACTCCGCGTCATCAAAGCCCTGTATCGACAAACGCACCAGGCTGACTGCGTGCTGATTGAGCTTCATGCGGATGCGCGTAAAGGCCCGGATGGCTTACATGTTCTTTATGGTGCGGAGCAAAGTGAAGCGCTGGCAAAGGGCATCGCAGGAGCGAATAGTAAAGTCATTTTTCGGGATGACCTCCGCTTACTGCGCCTCTCGCCGGTTCCAGCTGTGATTATCGAAGCATTCAACATGGCTTCTCCCAAAGCGCTGAAGCTGTTTTTGCGGAAGTCGCAACGGGTGGCATTTGCGAAGCAGGTTGCCCATCGTCTCTGTGACTTCGCCACGCATTAACAGGAGCGGTTGTAAACGGCTATACACTGGTCGACGCTGCGTACTGCGGTTATACTTCCGGCCAAGACATTGTCGTCAAAGGGAGTCGTCATGCAGCCATTCAACGCGGTCCATACGCCTATCATCGATACGCATCTGCACTTGTGGGATATGAAGCAGTTCCGTCCGCCGTGGCTGAATGAGCCGGCAGAGGTGAAGATTCGCAAGCCATGTACATTGCGTGAGTATGAAATTGAGACCAAAGGTCTGAATATCGCTCATGCCGTCTATATGGAAATCGACATCAATGCTGAGAAGCAGGTTGAAGAAGCCGACTGGATTTCTGCCGTTTGTCATTCAGGTAAGACCAAGGTTGTAAAGGCTGTGGTTTCTGGCCGGCCGGCGGACCCAACGTTTCGTGCATATGCGATGCGCTACAAGAACGATGCGGCGATCACCGGTTTTCGCCAGGTGCTGCAAGTCCCGGATGCAAAGCCTGGGCTCTGTCTGACGAAGACCTTTGTGGACAATGTCCGCTACCTGGGAAGTATTGGTAAGACGTTTGACTTCTGTATCCGTCCGGGTGAGCTAAAGGATGCGATGAAGCTTGCGCGTCTATGCCCTGACACACGGTTTGTGCTTGATCACTGCGGGAATGCAGCGGCACGCAATGCGAACCAGGTTGTCTGGGAATCGGATATCCGGGAGTTTGCACAGATCCCAAATGTCGTCTGCAAGATTTCCGGCATCATCAAAACGGTAAAGCCCGAGTGGGACACTGAGCGAGAGCTGTTTCATGTTGTCCGGCATGTGTACCAATGTTTTGGTCCAGACCGGGTGATGTTTGGTGGGGACTGGCCTGTGTGTAACAAGACTAAGAGCTTGCAGGACTGGGTGGCAACACTCGACCGCATTCTTGTGGACAAGTCGCCTGCCGAGTTGGCCAAGTTCTACCATGGGAATGCTGCGCGTTTTTACGGCATCCCGATGCCCAAAGCAGCTGGCTAGGCGTTAGCCTGCGGCATCAAATGCGGCTTTGAGGATGTCGGCAAGTCCATGCGGGATGTCATCCAGTGTCGAGAGTTTCACCTTGTACTGGCACATCCCGCCTGGTGCCTGTCGAAGCAGCCAAGCGTGTTCGGGCAGGTCTTTGCCATTGATTCCGAGCTCGATGCGCGTGTTTGTGGCAGGCCCCAGCATCGCGAACTGCTTGTTACGCCGGAGGCTGATGTAACCCTTTTTTGGTGCGATATCAAAGCTGCCTAAAGGACTAATCAGGTCCATGATGGCATCGTGGATGGGGCGAAGCGCGGCTTTGGGGCCGGTGTAAATGTCAGCGATGACATCCGGTGCTTCAGATGGCGCGATGTTTGGCGCAGACCAGCCGCCGCGAAAGTGATGTGCGACCGCATTGGCATCACCGTGTGAGAATCCCAGCTCTGTCTTCAGGTGTGCTAGTAGCTCGCCGTGTTTGGTGAGACCCGTGGATGCCAACATTTGGCAGAGTTCACCCAGTGGTTTCCCATAGCGGGATTCAATGTTTGTCAGCTGGGTTGCGTAGGCTTTGTCGATATCGGACATGGCTGTATTCCATCATTTCAGGAGCGCGCTGTCACAGGGCTGAGATGTAATCGACAGTCCCGCAGAACCTGCGTGGATGTTAACCTTAAACGCACCTTGTGCCGGTGCCAAGGTGCGTTTCCAAAGGGAGACAAACGCTGCTGTTGAGAATACTCACAACGTTGCAGTGAGTATATGTTAAGAGCAATCGTAAGCCCTGCGTACTGTGTGAAATACCAGTTGAGGCTTCACCTGTGTGAACTGGCACGGTAAATGCTGAGAAACCGGGTCTATTTACCGGGACCCCGTTTCGCACTCCAAATCCACGTGTGCATCCGGATGCATCCGCCGAGCATCTATGTAGTTGATTGATGCCAAATCATCCGGCCATTCGCTCAAAAGTACGCCACTGCCACCGGCGCTGTGAATGTAATTTCCCGGTGAGTGGTGCATCCCGACATGGGTTACCTTCTCAGGCGTTCCAAAGAAGACTAGGTCACCGGGTTCAAGGGCATCGAATGCGATGTGTTCAAAGCGGCTGTCATCGCGCTGCAGGTGAGCATCCCGGAGGAGCATCACCCCGCACAGGCGGTACATAAGCTGCGTCAACCCCGAGCAATCAATCCCGTAGGCGCTGCTGCCACCCCAGAGGTATGGCGTGCCGAAGAGGCTCATCGCGCGCTGCGGAGCATCTGTGTAGTCTGCCGGCTCAATCCGTGGAAAGTCCGTGAGCTGAACGGTCATCACCCAGCCGGTTTCGCCACCGGGAAAGCCAATCTGTGTCCATTGCCCTTGGTTTTCAAGCCGGGTTACGCACGAACCGATTGAGAGGCGAATCACCAGCTGTGCGCTGCGCTCAGGGGATTGTCTGACGCTGGCAAACGGGACGCAAATCATGGCATCCGGGGATGCCGCCCCCTCCGTCAGAAAACGCCGCTCGACGTGGCCTGCGTAGTTGTCATCCCCGACCGCGATACACCAGCGATCATCGATGACTTCCGTAATGGACATCGGTTGGCCAAGCACCCGCTGCGAGATACGTTCACTGTCACGGCTGGTCGTTTTCCAGACATCGACAACGGGGCGATTGATGCGGGCGGGGCTTGGCATTTTGGCGTTCTTACTTACTTCTTGAGGTCACGGAAGCGCATCAGGATGATGGTCTTGCTGTCACCCTTGGCGGAGTCTTGTACCTGAACAAGAGCCATGTCCTTGTTCTTCATGAACTGGTGTTGTTGATTACGTCCGGTGTTTTCCCGGATGCCAAGTGGTTTCCAGCCTTGCTTGATGAGCTCTTTGTCGTACCAGTCGATCACTTTGCTTGTTGGAGCGTTGCAGTCGAGAGCGAGGGCGGCTGAGTTGCTGGCAGGGATGGCAAAGCTCATCGCCTTGAGGCCAGCGCGGGCGGCCTTGGATTGCAGCTCGTTGATAGATGCATCTGGGTAAAGCGGGAGGTCACCAATTACCGAAAGGACCGCAGCACGGTCGAACGGCTTTGCCATTTCCGATTTGACATTCCCGGCGATAACCGTAATGAAAATGATGATGGCGAGGATTGCGACCGTGAACAAGCCGCCACATCCGATGGCTGTCCAGGCCCACGGCGAGAGGGCTTTCTTTGGCTTAGGTGGTGGATTGAATGCTGTGCTCATGGTGAGATTTCCCTTTCCGCATCTATACGTACGCTGTACGCAGACCGATAGACTGATTGTACATTGCAGCCGGAAGTAACGTCGAATCCTCATGCGCATCGCCATCATCAGCCCGTGGAACCCTTGGCCCGTTGATTCAGGGAGCCGCCAGCGCGCCGACTTGATCATCAGGGGGCTTGCAGCGAGCCATGATGTCTTTGTCATCTACGGGCTCCAACAGCCTTATCACGCCATCCCGGAGCTAAACCAACATCCGACAGCGGTAGCCCAATTTTTGACATTCCGCTGGCCGCGAGGGGAGCCGGTTGGTACGACTGCTGATGTACCTCGAAAGCCCGGCATAGATGTTCGCCCGAGGGATATCCAACGAATGCACCCTTGCATCCCAGACCTTTCCGGGCCGCTTGCGACATTCAAACCCGATGTCATTTTGGCACTCGAAGCCGATGGCGCCTTGATTGCAGCATCACAGCATTCCGTGCAGTCGTTCCCGATGGTCGTGGACCAGTGGGAGCCATCCAGAATTGTGGATGCCCGTCTCGCCACGCGTATCCGCTCACAGCTTTTCTGGCGAAGCATCATGCAGCATGCACGGGCTATCACCGTCGTAACAGCTGCTGAGAAGGCTGCAGCGCGGCACATTCTTGGTAATGTCAGCAAGGTGTGTATAGTTGAAAATGAAGCCTTACGGGTATCCAACTTCGCTCGTAATCCGGCTCCGATGACACTTCTCTTTGCGGGAAACCTGGATTATGAACCCAACAGGGATGCCATTCTCTGGTTTATTGCCGATGTTCTGCCGACAATCCAGAAGGAAATGTCAGGCGTTCAACTACAAATTGTCGGTCGTGGGGCTCCTCTGTGTCCCGCCGGCCTCCCAGTGGGCGTCACCCAACAGGGGTGGGTGGATGACATTTCAGCCTGCTACAGCACCGCAAGCGTTGCGATAAACCCGGTGCGTACCGGACATGGCTCCCGCGTCAAGAACCGATGCGCCATCATCCATGGTGTGCCGCTGGTGACATTCCCCGATCCAAGCACGTTGGCATCGGAATCTGTGCGCTGTATCCCAGCCCTGCCAAATGCTGCGCAGGAGTTTGCCGCTGCATGTCTGGCATTCCTCCAAAACCCGCCAGCGGCACCGCTCCCTGAATACGAATCTGCGGCTGATAGTCGGCTTGTTACAGCGCTTAGCGATGTGTTACGGCGCGTCGTTGGAGCCGATGCCTGATGGCTATCTCACCGATCGGGACCAGCCGAGACCCCCTGGCAAACAGAATTTGGACATCGTGGTTTAGCGTGCTGGTTGCGGTCGTGATGGGCCTTGCGATTGGCGTTACCGGGCTGGTCGCATCGAGTGCTGGAACCCGCGCAATCAGCTGGCTTGGGATAGCATCCCTTGCCGTCGCCGCCATTTGGATCTCCGTGGTCCGTCCGCAATGGCCGACGGTTTTGCTCATTGTTGTCGGCTGGATAGGCATCGGAACGCCTGGGCTGACGCAAGGTGGCAGCGGTGATGTAAAAGGACTCTACATCGGCGAGGGGCTGGCGTTGCTCTCCATCATCGGGATGATTGGGCCGCTCTGGAACGTGCGAAAACAGCTGGCTATCCCGGGTTCGATTTGGATCCCGATGGCCATCTTTATGCTCATCTCCTGTTGGTCTGTTGGGCATAATGCCCTCTTCCCGGACACAAATGTTGTGCTGTATTCGACGTATAAGCAGCAGCCTCTGGTCAACATCGCGGAGCTTGCGCTACGCTTGATGGCGATGCTTGCTCTGCCGATAGGTGCCGCACTCGTACGTACGGGGAAGCGTGACCTGCTCTTAAACGCGATGCTTGCGGGGGGAGTCCTGTCGCTCGCGGTCAGTCTCTCGCCGCTTGCCGGGTATGCGCCTGCATTCTCTGTTTTTGGTCGCGCGGTGGCGGTCGGACTTGCTGTCTACGCTGCGGCATCCACCGACTTTTCGACCATCATGCGCATCCTCTCTGGTGCCTTCGCCCTGAG
>CAIWTR010000386.1 GCA_903915615.1 uncultured Armatimonadota bacterium | reverse complement strand
GCAAGCCAGCGCACCGGGAGTATCACGGGTGCACGCTGCGGCCGCGTGACATAGACCTGAGGCGTATCGGTAGCGCTGACATCCCCAATATTGCGGATGTTAAATGTCACCTTTGTTCCAGCCGCGGTGTGGCTAACCCTTAAGCGTGTATAAGCGAATTGCGTGTACGTCAGGCCATGGCCAAACGGATACGCGACAGCCTTGCGGGCATTGTCATAGTGTCGATAACCAACAAATGGCCCTTCGGAATAGACAACCGCCCCATTCTTTCCTGGGTATTGCTCCGGTTTGGTGACCGGGCCATCGGTGAGACGTTCAGGAAATGTCACTGGTAGCTTGCCACTTGGGCTGACCACGCCGGTGAGCAGGCGTAGTGTGGCATCCGCGCCTTCCTGTCCGGGGTACCAGAGCTGGAGGATGGCCGGGACGCGGCCGCGCCAAGGAAGCTCGACGGGTGCACCTGTGTGGAGGAGCACGATGGTGTTTGGGTTTGCGGCGGCGACAGCCTCCACGAGAGCGCGCTGGCTCTCCGGGAGCGCGAGGTCAGCCCGGTCGGTGCCTTCCGTGCCTTCATCGTAGACCATCACCACGGCGGCGGGAGCCCCCTTGGCGACCTTAATGGCATTTGCAATCATTTCCGCCTGGCGTGCGGGAGTGACCCATGCAAGTCGGACGTGGAGCTTTGCGTTGGGATCTGACGGTCCAAAGCCTCCGCCGGCCGCGGCAGTGAGTGTGAACGGGATGGGCTTGCCCTTAACCAAATCAACCCAAAGAGTTGCGGTGAGGAGGCCATCTTGCGTTTTATAGAGGCTGGCTCCGCCGCCGAAAAGCCCTCCGGCATTTGCGCGCAGCTTCTCGCCGATTGATAGAGTTGCCTGCCCGCCATCCACCTGGACCTTGATCCCATACCGCCCGCTAACCGGCGCAACCAGATTACCTTTCCAGAATTGGGGGATGCGCATGACAAGAGCGTTCTTTGCAACATGGTTGATGTCATGTGTGCGGATCTGAGGGTCATTAATGATGCCAAAGTCCGGATTCTGGCGTCGTGCCGCAGCGGCATCGTTTGCGCGTGTCAGGTTTATGAATGCTGATGCTGGAATTGCTGTGCCATCGGTGTCGATGCCCGGAGCGTATAGCGGCTTATCGATGCCATTTGCTGACTTTAGCAGCTGCCGAATGCTGGTGATGTTGGTTGGCGTGACTTGTGCGGAGCCACCGCCGCCAATCACGGGACGTTCGAAGGGAAGGCCAACCCACGCGATGTTTTTGAGCATCTCTACCTTCAGTGGCAGAATAAAGCGGTCATTTTTGAGGAGAACTGCGCCAGCTTCAGCGATATCGCGGGCGGCTTTACGTCCGGCGGCTTTGTCAAAGGTCGGTCTTGGCTTTGGCTTGTCGAGGTGTCCAAACTTTTCCATCACGACAAGGATGCGTGCAACGGAGCGATCAAGCGTGGCTTCGGGCAGCTCTCCGGTCTCGATAGCTGTTTGGAGATTTTTGCCGAAGAAGCCATCGCGTCCAGGGATACGGATACCATCCCCGGGCATTTCCATGTCAAGTCCCGCCTGGATACTGGCATTAGTGGACTGTGTGGCAAACCAGTCCGACATCACAAAGCCGCCAAAGCCCATCTTCTGCCGCAGGGTTGTTTCAAGGAGAGCACTGTTCTCGCAGCAATACGTGCCGTTGATTTTGTTGTAGGCTCCCATCACAGAACCAGCGCCAGCATTAACCGCTGCGGCAAAGGCCGGCAGGTAGATTTCGTTCAGGGTGCGTTCATCGATGATGATATTTACACCCATCCGGCCCTGTTCGAAGTTATTCGCGGCGAAGTGTTTGACGGTGGCGATGAGGCCATTTGCCTGAACGCCTTTGACCTGTGCGGACACAAGGGAGGCGGCGAGGAGTGGATCTTCACCGAGGGTCTCGAAGTTACGTCCGGCGCCGGGTTGTCTCACGATGTTGACCATCGGGGAGAGGAGGACATCCTGACCGAGAGCGCGGCCTTCTTTGCCAACGGTGGCGCCGAAGCGGCGGGCGATGTCTGGGTTGAACGTGGCTGCCATTGCGACGGGAGCCGGCATCGCGGTTGCGGGTTTGCCTACCCGAATCCCTGCTGGGCCATCGGTGAGGCGGAGCGGCCCGATACCAAGGCGCGGCACACCGGGGATGTAGCCAGCCTGTCCGAGGTTATTTGGATCTTCGCCTCCGCGGACGAGGGAGAGTTTCTCAGTGAGTGTTAGCTTCCCG
>CAIWTR010000385.1 GCA_903915615.1 uncultured Armatimonadota bacterium | reverse complement strand
GCGGGGAGCTGGAACGACAACCCCTGTGGATGTCTCCCTCACAACATCACCTCTACGCCCAAGCGTTCCATTGATTCCAACGGATGATGCGCCATCAAGTGTTTACGTGATGCGTTCGACTGCGACTGGTGCATACGCACCGTTCGGTTACGACATTACATCGGTGTTGTTTGCAGACAGTGTGTTCCCAGTCTTTGACTTCACTGGAATGTATGCTAATCAGGATGTCGATGATCCGCTGAGCACAACCCGCGGAACGTTGCCATCGACGACGGCGGCTCCAGCGCTGGCATCGGGTACTCCAGCGAACACTGCTTATCAGTATCCAAGTTTGTTTGTAACCAGTCGTGATGGCTACCTCCACGAGCTGAGCACAAACCTTGAAGGCGAAGACCCATCGCTGCCATCGGTTGTGACCAATCCTGGTGAAACAACAGCGGCACTTGGGTGGGCGACGACGGAAGACCCAGAACGCTTCAATGATCTCCATGTCTATCTTGTTACTAGGATGGGACCGGGCGGTCAGGGTTCCGGCATAACAGCCGTTACGAATGCGTATTTCCCTGGTCGAGATTCGGACTATGCGAAGTCCCGTGGTATTCAGCAAAAGCTGCGTACGGATGGAACAGCCTACTTCCGTTTTTATCCGCCACAGGAACCTGTCGTCGTTGGGCAAACGCCAGACTACGGTGATAATGCACGACCAAACCTGAAGCCACGCGGTCTCTATCGCCAGCTGGTTTCGGCAGTATTCTTCCCGAAGGATACCAATACGGGAGCCACCGGCTTCCCATTGGATCAACGTGGACTCTTCTACGACAAGCGCTTCCGGACAGCGGCTGGAACGAATGCGAATGAAGGTGGATTGGTAAAGCTTCCCGGCTATTCGGCTATGGGTGAAGTTACGGGCGCAACCGCCTTCAATCCGCAAGGACCAGAAGCCGATAGTGAGCGCGCTGCTGCAAACACATCGCTTGCTCCGGGAATCCTCGCAGCACCTAGTGCAAATGTAAACCCAAGCGGTCAAAACGCAACGTGGGTCTATGTTGCTGGTGATGACGGTCTGCTGTACGCATATACCCCGGTGTATGCGAAGCGCCTCGGTGGTATTGCATCCGGGTTTGTCGGCGGGACAATTGTTCGTCGCGTCGATCCTGGTGAAGGTCAAGTTAAGGTCGACATCTTCGATGCCGCTGACTTCCAGACCTTGTTTGCCGCAGCCCAAAGCGGGTCGCCTGTACGTCCGCGCCGTGATGGTGAAGCAGCGACTGCGCCAAGTACGAGCAATATTGTGTCCCGTACAGCAAAGGGTAAGCGGCCATTCTTTGAGTGGGGCGAGTCTATTCCGATCGTTATCTGGGATGTAACGGTGCGTAAGTCGTTTGACTCATCAACACCTGCGCCGTCGATTCCAAACATTCCAGCAAGCTTCCAGGTCACTGTGCGCTTGACGCCACGCGGTGGAAATTCGATTACGCGAACGCTAAATCTCGCGATGTCAGGTCCTACCGTCTCGGTTTATCCTTACGATCGTGAGTACACGGTTCCTCCTATTGACACACCTGCTGGGCATGCGCCAGCGGCACTTGGGATGGCATTTGCTGACTTCCGAATCGATGGAACAAGCGGACTTCCAATCGGACCTGGAACGCCTATCGATGTCCAAGTAACGGTTGGTCCTCCACTGACCGTTCCAGGTTCAGATCCTCGTACTGGTCCTCAGGTTATTGTTCAGGTTGTGGGTGGAGCGTTTGAGGCACAGATTCTCAATCGTACCAATCCACTCTTCTGGGCGGCTAACCCTCTCGGTGTGCAGGGCTTCCTGATGGATACCGTAAGCACCACAAACGGTGTTGCTCCAGTCTTGGTAGGTAAGCCAACAGGTGATCCTCTTGCTGGTGGTATCGGACCGTTCCGAACGGGTGACAATGCCAAGGCCTTGTATCCATCCGCTGGCGCGACACTGGTCGACCCGGATAGAGCTGGTTCCGAATATAGCCAAGCACTTGGAAATGGAAATGTGATTGAGCGTATCGATGCCGACCAGTTCCTCTCCGATGGTGTTGGTGGGCGACGACGTAACACTCGGTTTGGTTTACGCTTACGGGATGCAGCCGGGGCAGATGACCTTTCCTACTACGTGCCAGTCGCAGCGAGCGCAGGCTATATCAACCATGGCCGTACAGGCTCATCGGATGTGTCTGCAAATCAACGTAACCTTCGCATCGTCAACCGTTCACTAATGGGCTCCCTGAGCAATGTACGCGCAGAAGTTCTAGATGACCTTATCTGGCGATGGTGGCCGTCAAACTTGCCGAATGCTGATTCGGGAACGGACAATGTCCGCCGGACGCCAATCGGAATGGGTGTGGATGG
>CAIWTR010000384.1 GCA_903915615.1 uncultured Armatimonadota bacterium | reverse complement strand
TTTGGGATTGCTGCACACTGGGCTTACAAAGAAAAAGGGGATGGCGCGGTCGCTGGGAACAACGACTTTGAGCGCAAGATGGCCTTTTTGCGAAAGCAGCTGTTTGAATGGCAGCGGGATGCCCGTGACACAAGTGAATTCCTAAGCCAGGTCTCAACCGACTTGTTTACAAGTCAGGTGTTTGTGTTTACGCCGCGCGGGGATGTCATCGACCTGCCAACTGGCGCGACACCAATCGACTTCGCGTACCGTATCCACACGGGTATCGGGGAGCATTTGGCAATCGCCCGCGTCAATGGCAAGACGGTTCCGCTTTCCTATCAGTTTGATAATGGTGATATCTGCGAAGTTATCAGTCGGCCTAATGCGACTCCAAGTCTGGACTGGCTGGGCGTCGCAAAGTCATCCCATGCAAAGAACAAAATCCGTCACTACTTCCGCGTGCAGCGACATGACATCAGTGTTGTGCGGGGACGGGAAGCCATCACCGATGAGCTCCACCGCCTAGGTCTCTCGACGGAAATCATTAAGGATGCAAAGCGCCTCGTCGTTCTCGCACAGGCCTTTAACAAGGAAACGGGAGACGATCTCTTTGCCGCGATTGGGTTTGGTGACACCCCACTGGGTGCTGTCATTCACCGTATTCGACGCGAGTACGATGACTCTCCCGATCCAATGCTTCGCCTGCCAAAGCGCGGTACCGGGCAAACAAGTAAGCTTTCCATCACCACGGACAAAGTGGATGGCGTTGCAATCGTACGTGCCAAGTGCTGTCTTCCGCTCCCGGGCGACACGGTGATTGGATATGTGACACGTGGACGTGGGATGGTCTTACACCGTGATGGGTGTACTAACATCGCCAATTTCAGGCTTCAGGAACCAGAGCGCCTGCAGGAAGTCGACTGGACTGCGGGCGGACGGTATGCAACGGGAGTGATTATCGAGACATTGGACCGCACCGGGTTGCTACGCGATGTAACCGATGTCCTTGCAGGAACCGATACCTTTATCACGGGTATCAACACCTATTCACACCGTGACAAGGGCACGGCAACGCTGCGTATTGATCTGGACAGCCCCAGTTTGGTTCACCTTGAGACGCTTATCAGAAAGCTTCAAGTCATTCCAGACCTCCTTGCGGTGTACCGTTTGGGTGTCGGCGCAGATGAGATTGAGCCTCCAAGTCGGCTGGCTCATGTGTAGACGTTTGGACCTCCTACACTTGTTTCACGAATGCAGTCCCAGCTCAATCAGTGTTTGAGTCCTATGAAAAGCAGGACTATGGAGATGGACGGTTGAACCGGAAGTCCGATGCGACGCCTTTTTGCTGGATGTTATGCTCTTGACATGAGATGGCTTTTCCAGAATGAACGCACTCTGAGGATGATTTATTCAGGCATCAGCGGCGCGATTGGCAAGTCTGACTGGAACCCATGGGGGATTTTGATTAGCTGGTATCGCTGGTGTGTCTACATCGTTCTACAAAGGCTGCCATCAACCTCGCTGGTCATTTTGTTTACCAGATGGATACGTGCCGTTTGACTTGGACTCATTTTAATAACAGTCGTTATCTATCTGAGGATGATTTATTCAGGCATCAGCGGTGCGATTGGCAAGTCTGGCTGGAACCCATGGGGGATTTTGATTAGCTGGTACCGCTGGTGTGTCTATGTCGTTCTACAAAGGTTGCCATCAACCTCGATGGTCATTTTGTTTACCAGATGGATACGTGCCGTTTGACTTGGACTTATTTTAATAACAGTCGTTATCTAGTTGAAAGCGCGTGCGGTTGTGGGTCAATCACCACAACAGCCAATTGCTTGAAAAGTAATGGATAATACGATGGATTTTTGAAGGTATGGAAGGGGAATTAAAGGGATGACAGAGACGTTCAACCCGGATACATCTACCGCGACAACTACGGTCGCACTTGTAAGGGATACTATCCGCCGCCAACCGAATGCCTGTGCACTGAAGTACAAAGTCGGTAAGGAATGGACAGAGACAACCTGGAAGGAAATCGGCGAGCAGTCCAATGCTGCTGGCCTCGCCCTCAAGGCAGCTGGAATCTCTCCCGGTGACAAGGTAGCCATCCTTTCGGAAAATGAACCCAAGTGGTTGCTTGCAGACCTTGCAATCGTGACCCTCGGTGCAGCGACCGTCGGTATCTACCCCACACTCCCTTCACAACAGGTTTCCTTTATCCTCCGAAACTGCGGCGCGAAAGCCATTTTCGTTCAGGACAAAAAGCAGCTTGCCAAGGTGATGTCCATTCAGAGCGAATGCCCAGACCTCACCACTGTTGTCGTTTTTGCTGATGCAGATGCAACCGATACAGTTCCTGCATTTACAGCATTCACCGCACCATTCCTGGGTCAGCCTGAGCTTCCGGTTGCTGCAACTCCAGAGGATGTTGCGGTCCTCATTTACACAAGCGGAACCACGGGCGATCCAAAGGGCGCGATGCTCACACACCGTAACCTTGTGTCTAATGCAAAGGCAACCTACAAACACCTCGTGGTTGGCGATGCCGTCGTTGGCCCCGATGACACATTTTTGAGCTTTCTTCCTCTAGCACACTCGTTTGAGCGCATGATTCACCTGCTTGCACTCGCGGCTGGCTCAAAAGTCGTCTACTCACACGGTGTCAGGACACTTATGGACGAAATGGCGACGCAAAAGCCAACCATCATGGGATGTGTCCCACGCGTCTATGAGTCCATCCAGGAAAAGCTGATGGAAACCGCGGCAAAGGGTCCTGAGAAGAACCGCAAGCTCTTCGATGAGACAATTGCCGTTGGTAAGAAGATGCTTGAGTACCGCCAGGCGGGAAAAGTCCCCGGTATCGTGACCGCAACCAAGCATCTAGTCCTCGACAAGCTCGTCGCCGAGAAAGTCCGCCAGAAGTTCGGTGGGCAGTGGCGTTTCTGGATATCAGGCGGCGCAGCCTTGAACCCAGATACAGCCCGCTTCTTTATCGCCCTTGGCTTCAACCTCCTCGAAGGCTACGGCTTGACCGAAACCAGCCCTGTTATCTCGATCAATCCCGTTGGCAAGCAAAAGGTAGGCACCGTCGGTACCGTCATCGAAGGTGGAGAAATCCTGATCGCCGCAGATGGCGAGATCTGCTACCGTGGCGAGAATGTGATGAAGGGTTACTTCAACAATCCACAGGCAACCGGGGACATGATTGACTCCAAGGGCTGGCTGCATACCGGTGATATCGGCACCTACGAAGGTGGCTACCTCAAAATCACTGACCGAAAAAAGGACATCATTGTTCTGGCAAATGGCAAGAATGTCTCGCCATCCCCGATTGAGGCCGCTATCAAGGAAAGCCCTTACATTCAGGAAATCGTCTTGCTCGGCGACAAACAAAATGTCTGCTCAGCGCTCGTGATTCCAAACATTGATCGCTGTACCACGTGGGCTGGTGAGCAGGGCGTTACCCTCGCGGATGGTGATGCCGTTATCGCAAGCCCGGAAGTCAAGAAGCTGATCAAGAGTGAGATTGACAAGTACTCGAACTGGCTTGCAGACTTCGAGAAAATCCGTCGCTTCACTCTGCTGAACACGACCTTCTCGATTGATGGTGGCGAACTGACACCTACGATGAAAGTCAAACGCCGCGTCATCAATCAGAAGTTCGCCGCTGAGATATCTGCACTCTTTGGAGATGGCAGCTAATCCCGTTTGCCTTGGAGGTCGGTGCCACACGACTGGCCTCCAAGGGTTGATTTATCGGAATCGGTCCGTATCACACCGGCTGTGACAGCTCTCTAGCGACTAGCCGAACATCGGGACTGAACGAGAAGCCACCATGAAACCTTCCCAAGCATCATCCAAAAGCTTCTCAGACACGCCCGCCTGGTACCTCTGCACAAGCGCTTTTTGGTTTGCAACCAGCTTCAAGTGGTTCATCCTCTTCATTTTGCTACCGCTACAAGTTGGCCTCCTTGCGAAGTCGGGCGAGGCGAATCAGGCGTGGGGACAGGTTGTGGCACTAGGGGCGGCTTGGGCGATGATAGGTCCTGCCCTCTTTGGCTGGTTATCCGACCGCTCCACATCCCGATTTGGAAGACGCCGCCCGTTCATCGCAATCGGTGCCGCGATGACGGTAATCGCTCTCGCTTTTCTCGGGGCTGCGAACTCGCTGCCACTGATGATGATTGGCTACCTCTTTCTGCAGGTCTCGGACGATGTCGCGACAGGCCCGTATGCATCCGTGCTGCCAGATCTCGTCCCGGTTGCACACCGCGGCAAGGCAAGCGGCATCATCGGACTCCTACAGCTATCCGCACAAATCGTCGCGGCAGTGGTTGGCTTCCTTCTCTCAGGCAACCTCCTCGCTGTCTATGCAGCCATCGCCGGTGTAAACCTGATCTGCGGCCTGATCGTCGTGGTATCGCTAAAGGAGCCACCTAGACAGCAGCGCGTTACCTCCGAACCGACCGCCTTGTTCAAGCTGAGTGACTGGATTGCCCCGTGGAAGAGCGCCGACTTCCGCTACGTCTGGTTTAGCCGTGCACTGGTCGCCCTCGGCTTTTACATCATCACCAACTACGCCGTCAACTACATGAAGGATGTCATCAAGGTCTTCAGTATCCCAGGCTTGGTCACCCTCGGCGATCCGATGCAGGCTGCGATTGCGGTGGTGCTGCTGATGTCGATCAGCGGTGCGGCTGTTTCCGTTGCTGCTGGACGCTGGGTGGACACGATAGGCCGTAGAAAAGTAACCATTTGGTCTGGATGGGCGATGTTCATCACGCTTATCCCGTTTGCCTTGCTTCCGCGCTTCGATGTCATCCTCATCGTTGGGCTACTGTTTGGCGCTGCCTACGGGGTCTACATGGCGTCATCGGTTGCTCTGGTCGCCGATGTCCTCCCGGATGCAGAGTCATCGGGGAAAGACATGGGAATCTGGCAGGCCAGCGTGAGCAGCCCTCAGATTGTGTCTGGTTTGTGTGGTGTTTTGGTGGATGCCGTGAACCGTCAGCGTACGGGGCTTGGCTACATGGTTGTGTTTCTGATCTCTGCCGGCGCATTTCTGGTCGGGTGCCAGCTTGTCCGCAGGGTAAAGGGTAGCCGCTAAGCTAGCTAGACTTTGGTGGATGTCCAGCTGCCGCGACGATAAGCGGCGACCAAGAGGGCCATTGAGATAACCGGCGTGCTTGCTACACCAAGCCAAACACCCATCACGCCAAGTCCGGTAAACGTCGACAACCCATATGCGAGGAGCACGCGGAAACCTGTCGTGACGACGGTAACCGTCCGGGGAGTCCGGGTGTCTCCAGCGCTTGCAAGGACCCCTGCGAGGACCAGATTGACAGCAACAGCGGGCTGAATAAAGGCCATCAGCTGAAGGTAGCGCGTCGCAAGGTCAACGGCTTCCGGTGCACTGGCAGGCAACATCAAATGTGCAATGCCCCCCGCCATCAGACCAAACAAAACACCGCCAACCGTCATCGTCAGCACGGCCTGTCCA
>CAIWTR010000383.1 GCA_903915615.1 uncultured Armatimonadota bacterium | reverse complement strand
TGCATCACAGTTGAGGCCAGCAACCTGTCCGGCAGCACATGGGATTGCCGGAGTGACCGGGGCTGCATCCGATGGGCAGACAAAAATGCCAACATTCTTGACATATGGCTGGAGGATAAAGGACCAGTGAATCTTGAGTGTCGGGTCCTCGTAGGTGGTCTGCATTAATGTGCCATCATAGTCCTGTTGGTACATATTCAATGCGAGACCAAGCTGCTTCATGTTTGAAAGGCAGCTCGCAGAGCGGGCCTTTTCACGCGCTTGTGCGAAGACAGGGAAGAGGATGGCCGCGAGGATTGCGATAATCGCAATGACGACCAGGAGCTCAATGAGGGTAAATGCGTTTGCTTTTCGATTCATAATAAATGTTCACCTAAAATAACAACAAGGCTTCAGCGACCTGTTTATAGGGGGAGCAATGAAGAACACTGTTATGCAGTCATTAAGCGAAGTTTATTTAAATGTTAAATCTATCTATCTATTTTTGGCTCCAAGTTAAGTTGGCAGCATGACTGAACATCCACGTTGGTTGCTCCACGCACTCCTCGCTGCGGTCTTCGCAGGTATCACGGCACCGCTGGCAAAGCTCGGGATGTCTAATGTGCCAAGCAATGTAGCCACGCTCATCAGAACAGTCGTGGTCCTGGCCTTTATCGGTGGCATCGTGATCGTACAAAAGCAGCTGGTTGTCATCCCGCAACTGCCCGCCAAGACCTGGGTTTTCCTCGTCCTGTCTGGCCTCGCCACGGGAATATCATGGCTTTTCTACTTCAGCGCTATCAAAGATGGCCCACTCAGCGTCGTAGCCCCCATCGATAAATTAAGCTTTGTTCTGGCCATTCTGTTGGGCATTGTCGCTTTTGGCGAGCGGCCAAACCGCCTAACCATTATTGGAATAATTTGCATCGTCGCAGGCGTTGTTCTGTGCCTGCCAAGCGTTCAAGCCAGATTGCATTCTTAGGACACCAACATGGAGCCATACTTCGGACTTCTTGTCATCGCTATCATCACGATTACGATCGTGGCGATACTTGGTTTTGTCAGTGTCCATCTCACCACGCGTAAATACGTCCCCGAATCCGCAGGTGCATCGAAGGCGCTGGCGCTCACGCTCGTTTCTTTTGTTGGTAGCGGGATGTTTCTGTCGCTGGCGATGAAGCTGACGGATGACAAGCCGGGCCCATTCGGCTATCTCATACCTACCCAGATCTTTGTGAAAGTCCTGGGAGCGGTCATCGCGTGGATAGCAGCGGTTATCGGCACCTGGTTTTGCACCAAGGCGATGTACGGCGGGAGCTCCCGCACCACTGCCAGAATTTCTGGCACCTTGATAGGCATCATCAGCCTATCGTTTGGCTCAACGGTGTGGCGACTCGTTAACTGGATGCTAGTGACATCCAGCAATCGCTAAAGCAACAAACAAATGAACAGATTTGGAACGCGCTTTGAGCGTGTTACGCGTTCCATAAAACAACGAGAATAAACTCCCTACGGCGCCCAAACCTTCTCGAGATAGGCGAGCAATTTTGGATCGACTTTACGCAGTGCATCTCGGTCGAATGGCGCAAAGTCATTTCGCAGGAAATACGCTTCCGTACCTTCGGCAAAATACTCCTGTGGGGTAGTCATCGCGTACGCACGCTCCACCGATGTTCCTCGACCTGGACCACGGAAGCGCTCGACCTTGTCGTACGCGCCACCCGCTTTGGCATCCCGGTACAAACCAACCAGCTCCGGATTGTCAAAACCAAGGACTTGGTCGTGGAATGCATGTGCGAGCTCATGCAGTATCACTACTGGCATCCGCTTTACCTCAAATGGAAATGACTCCGTATCGGTGATCTCGATGCCCTTTGCCATCGCTGCATTCCGCCCGTTGTCCTTAAGCCAATCCGCTCCTGGGTGGTACTCCGCCGTCGGACCAAAGCCTTTGTAGGGAAGCGAAACCCAGAGTGTGACTTTACGCAAAGCCGGGATATGACGTGCTGGAACGAGCTGCGTCACGAGTCTCAGCTGCTCTGCGAGGAGCGGTAACATCGCATCCACAGCAGCCGGCATCGTTTCGATGACATCCGTGCGGACATTCACGGTCCACCCCTCAAGGGTCAGACTACGGTACTTGAGGCCACCGGAAACAAGCTCTGCAGCGCCCGCGGCAGGACTTGCAACGGTAAGCGCATCGGATGAACGCTTTCGTGCATTGTCCTGAATAATCTTCTTTGCATTCAGGAGACGCTCTGGCCAACTAAATGTCGGTGCCTTCTCAGGATCGTAGCCCTTCATGTGTCCATTCAGCCGAGTTGCCGGCTTTGTGTACCGAATCTCGGTGTCCTTGAAGACCTCACGGCAAAGCTCGGCGAGACTTGGGTCATATGCGAGCAGCTCAGCGCGTGTGTTCACATGGTTATGGTCATGGTCATTTTCGCGGTTGTTGTCAAACCAAGACTGAACACCCTCGGCAAAGTATTCAGCGTGGGAAACTGCCGCGTACTTTCCCTTCCATAAACCCGCCGCGAGCGCACTGCGATAAGCCTTCTTAACCCGCGCATCAAATGTTGGGTCAACAGCGTTCATCCCCCGCAAGTGGATGCTATGTGCAAACTCATGGATTAGGATGCTCTCTTTGGCATACGGATCACCGGTGAAGCCAAGCAGGTTTTCCTCTCCCACACTGCAGTACGGATCTTGCTCAGAGCCTCCGGTGCCACGCGCACGCGCATCCCACCAATCACGGGCGTTTACGCCATCGATATCTTTGCCCATGCCGAGCCAGGCAAACTCCGGGAGGTCACAGGTGTACTCATTTGCCCCAATGATGCAGAGGCGTGTACCGGACTTAATCATTGCAGCTTTGGCATCCGGACGCGCAGCCAGCAGCTGATTGACCCAGTACGCTGCTTCGCGCAGAGCGAAGTCGTTGACATCCGGGCCCGCAACAATCGGAAACCCACCCGCAGAAATAAACTTCGTGTGCCGGGGTGCAACCTTCATGGCCTTGGGCGGCTTGGTGATTTTCTGTGCGCCGGCGATGCTGACGACGAGCATCGAGACACAAGCAACGGCTAGCAAGCGAAGCGACATCAATGGAAAGGACATGCACAGCAAATACCACACATCGAGGCAATGGTGTAAGTCTCCACCTGATGGCATGGGATTACGGCATGCTTCCTGCACAAATCTACAAATACTATGACTGCTATCCAATACTTCACACGCAGACGAGTCGCCATCCAGCTACCGTACCTCGACAGTATCCGGGGAGTTGCAGCTCTCTACGTCGCGATAGGACATATTTGGCAGTTCATCGCTTTTCAACCTCCGTATGCGAATTTGCCGAAGATATTTACCCTTTTGAACTTCGGGCACGCCGCCGTTGGGATTTTCATCGTTTTGTCAGGCTATTGTCTGATGTTGCCGATTGCTGCACAGGGCCATGTCGAACAGGAGGCTGGTTGGCTACAGGCATTTATCAGGCGCCGTGCTCTCCGGGTGTACCCGGCTTACATCGCAGCGATAATCTTCAGCCTCATCCTGATTGCGACTACCGGAGTTGGTCTGGATCCTCAGCGAATCTGGTCGGCGGGCCTGAACCAATTTTCAGGCGAATCGATTGGCTCTCATCTGCTGCTGATGCACAATTTGACCCGTTTCCAATGGACGATTGATGCTCCGATGTGGTCTGTGGCACTTGAATGGCAGATTTATCTCCTTTTCGGTGCAGTCTTGGTGCCACTGTGGAAACGCGTTCATCCCTATCTGATGCTGAGTGCCTTATTGGTACTCACCTCATGGACAGCCACGATTCCATCCCTAAGCGAGAAGTATCTCTGGTTTGTCGGGCTCTTTTTTATGGGAAACATCGCTGCCTGCTATGGAACGCGGACAGCTGCAGGTATCGAGGGGCTCGGTCTCCCGAGCAAGCTCTGGAAGCTCGCTGGACTACGCAGCGCAATCCCGGCACTGCTTGTCTTCCTTGCAACCTGCATGATGCCAAAGCTCATTGTGGTGAGCGATATCGCCCTCGGCATTGGCGTAAGTGGAATCCTTGTCTGGCTACAGCGAACATGGAATCGCAAGCCAGAGCACAGCTTATTCAACGTACTTTCCGCTAAACCACTGACTATCCTTGGTGCGATGTCCTACAGCATCTACTTGCTCCACTTCCCAATCCTTGAAGCAACCAATGCATGGCTGGTGGGGAAACTTCCAACACTTGTTGTGATGGCTATTCAAGTGTGTGCAGTGATGCCGGTGCTTCTCGGACTCTCC
>CAIWTR010000382.1 GCA_903915615.1 uncultured Armatimonadota bacterium | reverse complement strand
CGCATTGGTGTGCTTTCGAGCAAGCGTACCGGTCCTCCATCGAAGAATGTCACCTATATTGTTTACCGCGACCGATTTGCCGAGGCGAAGACGACACCGCGCGACACCGGCGATGACCCTGACCGCAACGAATCCTATGTCTTTATCGCGGATACCGACCCCGACACCGATGTCACAAAGGGTGACGGCAAGCCATGGCAGATTTATAAGAAGAATGCAGGGGAAGCTGGAGACATCGCGATCAGCAATGAACCCTTCACGGCGGATGGCAACAAGTTTGTTTTTGCCGCGTGGAAGCGCGACAAGAAAGAGCTGACAATTAATGTCGCCACGCCGGTGGACAAAAAGGTCAAGGCTGTTTTCACGGATACGCACAACGGAGAGCATCGATCACCGAGTCTGTCTGACCCGTTCTTCTCACCGGATGGCAAGCAGATTTGTGTGATGCTTGAAAAGAGTGGATTCCGCCATGCGTGGCTGATTGATCCTGAGCGTGAGGGTGCCACGCAGCTTACCAAGGGAAACTTCGAAGTCTACCCTGTGCAGTACACAAAGGATGGCGCAACGCTGATTGTAAGGTCATCAAAAGAAGATGCGGCCCGGATGGACCTCTACAGAGTCCCACTCGCATCCGGAGACCTTCAGCGGTGGACAAGTGAAGATGGCAGGCATCGCAATGTTGCGATTTCTGCGGATGGCTCCCAGTTTGCGGCGATTCACGGCAGCTGGACACAGCTTCCTGAGCTGGTTGTGTCTGGCGGTAATACACGTGAAAAGCGCCTGACGAATAGCCATTCCAAAGATGCGGTTGGCATTTATCAACGTGTTCCAACATCACGATTTACCTACACGAACAGGCATGGCTTGCCGGTGCAGGGAACGCTGATGCTTCCAAAGGGTGTCAAGCCTGGGACGCCGATGCCTTTGCTGGTTTACGTTTATGGTGGTCCGTTAGGTGAAGACCACCAGGTCACGGATGGTCAGACAGACCGCTTTGGTATTTACGTAACCGAAACACTTGGCTATGCTTACGCGACGATTGACCCGAGGGGCACCAGTGGGCATGGAGCCGTGTTTGGCAAGGCGAATTACGAGCAACCAGGTGTTCCGCAGGTGGAAGACCTCGTGGATGGCGTGAAGTATCTCCAGGGTAAATATGCCATCGATGCCAAAAAAGTGGGCATCCATGGCTGGAGTTTTGGTGGATTCCAGACGCAAATGTGTCTCTACACAGCTCCGGAGACGTTTAACCTTGGGATTGCAGGCGCAGGGCCAACAGAGTGGCAGAACTACAACAACTGGTATGTCGGTGGAGTTATTGGTGCGAACAAGAAGGCTGAAGAGCTTGATCAGTACAGCCTGACCAAGCTTGCGAAGAATCTCAAGTCTCCGCTGATGTTGCTTCACGGGCTTGAGGACACCAATGTATTGGCACAGGACACGATCAAGGTCTATCGCGAGCTCCTGAAAGCTGACAAGGGACACTTGGTTGAGCTGGTTCTGGATCCGACGGGCGGGCACGGTCTCGGTGGGGACATTAGTCAACGCCAGCGGATGCAGATCTATGCAGGGTTCCTTGAGCGGCGTTGGGGCCGCATTCAGCAATAAGTCTGCGTTGTAGGTTTACAGGAAAGGCAGGAACAAAATATGCCAAGAGTAGAGAGTTCGGCAATCATCCCGGCATCCCGGGACAAAGTGCTCGCCGTGGCGCAAAACAATGAGGCTTTTCCAGAGTTTATGGAAGATGTTTCATCGGTGTCGGTTTTGGAACGCTCCGATGATGGCCTCCGGGTTGTAAGTGACTGGGTCGGTATCGTTCCTAAATTTGGCGCCAAGGTGAAATGGACGGAAGAGGACATTTGGGACTTGGATGCTGGAACGTGTACATTTAGACAGCTCAAGGGTGATTACGACCAATTTGAGGGTGTATGGACATTCACCGCTGTGGATGAGAATACGACGCGCTTTGACTGCCAAATCGATTACAAACTTGAGATTCCCTTGGTCGGCCCACTGATTAAGGCGATTATTTTGAAGACGATGCAGAATAATGTCGATGCGACAGCAAAGGCACTTGCAGAGCGCTGTGCGTAGTTAGTTTGCATATAGATGCAATGATTTAGTCGATAATTGTAGGATTGATGCATCAGGTATAACGATGTATTGCTGTATGGGCGCTTGACCTTGTTGGCACTACCATCGTATACTTGCCCCAAGCATCGTCCGGGCGCACAGTGTGACGCCCCAACAACGCGTGAAGGTATCCAATATGGCGATCTCCCATCGATGGGCACAGTTGGTTTGTGGCGGCACAGTGGCTGCTACCGCGCTCGGCTGCGTTTCCGCAGCGGTTGCGTCGGACTGGCCTGAGCTCCGTGGTAATGCACAGCGTACAAGTGTCTCCTCTGAGACGGTAGCTCCTCCCCTTGCGCTCCTGTGGCGTTTCACGGGTGGCTATCAAAATGCAAACACCAGTGCAGCAGTTGTCTCTGGCAAAACCGCATACTTTGTCACCAAGGGCAATGGCACTCAGGGTGGCTATTTGTACGCCTTGGACTTGGACACCGGCGCAAAGCGCTGGTCCTTCCCACAAGGTGAGAATGGTCTTCCACAAAGCCATGTCTTCTCTGCTACTCCTACAGTAGCAAATGGCAAGGTCTACGTTGGAGCATCCGATGGCGCTATGTACGTCATCGATGCAACCACTGGACAAGAAGTAATCAAGTTCAATACCGGTCGTCCGGTGAACTCGAGTGCAATCCTCGCCGACAACATTCTTTACTTTGGATCGAACAGCGGGACATTCTACGCACTAAACCCAGAAACGGGTGAGATTGCTCCAGGCTGGCGTAAGAACTACGATGCAGGCGATGCAGTCAACTCTGCTCCGCTGATTGCCGACACCATGGTAATCATCCAGTCTGCAGACAATACGCTCCACGGTATCAAGCGTGCAACCGGTATCCCAAAGTGGAAGTATCGCCTTCCATATGGCGCGAACCCGAATACGCTGACCTTTGGGGATGGAAGCCTGTACATTCCGTCAGGACGCCGTTTGTTTGCGCTTCTGCCGGCAAGCGGAGCTCTCCGCTGGGCAACCGAGCTCCCTGAAGACATCATGGGTTCTCCGATCTCTGTAAACGGAACCGTTTACGTTGCATGCCGTGATGACCAAGGCTCTGGAGCCCGTCTCTATGCCATCAAGGCTTCAAATGGTCGTGGCGAATGGGATGGTCCTGCGCGTATCCCGAACACGATTTCATCTGCGCCAGTTGTTGCTGGAAACTACCTTTTCGCAGCAGGCAGCCGCGGAACGTTGACAGCCATTGACCGTGAATCGGGTTCCGTCAAGTGGAACTACCGGATGGAAGCAAGCAGCAACCGCCCAGCAGTTACCGCAAGCAACTTCCAAGGTCAGGACAACGCGACCACACAATCTGCCGCGCCCAAGGATGTGACCGTTGTCGCACCGCTGACGCTCTCGGATGGCACATTGCTTGTCGTGTCCAACGATGGAACGCTTTCGGCATTCCGTGCAGATGCACCTGACACAACCGGACCAGTATCCACTGACCAGTTCCCACGCACGGGAACCAGTATCAGCGGACGACCACCGTTTACGGCTGCTGTCAAGTTTGCTGACTTTGGTAGCGGAGTTAACGTTGACTCGCTCAAGGCATCCTTGGATGGCAAGGCGATTGAAGTTGGCTACGATGCGCTCAAGGGTTGGGCTTACTTCCAGACGCAGTCAACAGGCAAGATGGTCGATCCTCCATTGTCAAATGGTCGTCACGTGATTACATTCACCGTTAATGACTATGCGGGTAATGAGACAGCATCGACATGGTCGTTCGTTGTTGACAACAACCTTGCACCGACTGCGAAGTCCGCTCCAGTTGCACCTAAGAAGACCGATGTCAAGCCAGGTGCTGACAAGACTAAGGATGGCAAGGGTGGAAACCGCCCTTCTGCTAACCCTGGCTCCACAGGAGCTGGTGCTGGCAGGTCACTCGGCGGAGCATCCGGATTTCCAGGCCGTCGCCGCGGGAACTAATCACTCGCTCTAGCGTATTCTAATCAAGTCAAAAGGCGGACTCCCAAATGGGAGCCCGCTTTTTTGTATTTGGAGCCTAAGAATGAACCTTACCGTCGACGACAACCACATCTCATTTGCAAACTTTATTCGTATAAGCCGGGCGGAGCTCCCCCCGCCACTTGTTTCATCCTTCCTACCACTCCTCGATACGGTTACAAGCCACGATGATGTCCCTCAAGACTCAATGACCCATGCGCAACGAGCCCGGCTGGCAGAGGCATGGTCGGTGCCAGTGACCGATGGCGAATTGGAAAGCTGCAGGCGCCGAGGCATTTTTGTGACATGGACCACGATCGATGAACGCCCTCATCTGGTTCGTAACGCTCCCCTGATGCCAGCGTTTATGTTTGGACGTGGAGACATTCGGACGGCATCGCGGCAATGCATTTCCATCGTCGGTACACGCAATGCAAGCGACTATGCCGAGCGACAAACGTATGTGTTTGCCAAGTATCTGGTTGAACGCGGGATTGTGATTGTCAGCGGAGGCGCGAGTGGGATTGATACCTTCTCCCATAAGGCTGCTGTCGAAGCCGCCGTGCCAACGATTGCCGTGATGGGTACCGGGTTGTTGAGGGATTATCCAACAGACAATGCAAATCTGTTTGATGACATCGTGGAGTGCGGAGGACTCCTCCTCTCCGAGTATGCGCCCAGCAGTCAGAGTAAAGCGTGGAAGTTTCCTGAACGAAATCGTGTGATTGCCGCGATGTCAAAGCTGACACTTGTTGTCGAAGCTGGGTTGAAGTCTGGAGCACTGATAACAGCGTCGTTTGCAGGCACATTCGGGCGGGACACCTGCGTTATTCCAGGTCCATTGGATGACGGAAACAATGAAGGTGGGCATGAGCTGATACGCGATGGCGCAACTTTAGTTACACATCCACGCCAGTTGTTACCGGAAAACCCAGGATTGTTCGACACGGGATACATTTCTGAGCCACGGATTGTACAAGCCCGTTTGGCGCTCTCGGATGCCGAACAGCGCCTGATGCAGTTCATTCCTAGTGATGGTATTCATCCAAGCGCACTAT
>CAIWTR010000381.1 GCA_903915615.1 uncultured Armatimonadota bacterium | reverse complement strand
TACCTTTCGAAGAAAGCGATGCCTACATTCGCAACCAGCTACGAAACAAAATGGTTCGGCCGACGACGATTCCTCAGGATTTGCGTGATCTCCAGATTGAACAGGCTGCAAGCCGTGAGGCGCTGCGTCTGGCGTTTGAGCACCATAAATCGCTCGCTCGCGAAATGGTTGGGGTTCAGCAACAGCGTGACATCAGCGACATCTTTGAGCAGAAAGCCAGCGGTTCCACGCTGGTAAATATGTTCGAACTTGACATGCTGATAGGCAGTGGTGGTGTGCTTGCGCATGCACCAAAACTCGCCCAAACCGCTTTGATGATGATGGATGCGTATGCACCGCAAGGTCTGACAACGCTGGCTAAAGACTCAATCTTTATGATGCCTCAGCTGGGTATCCTCTCCACTCTTTTACCGGAAGCCGCGACCGAAGTATTTGAAAAAGACTGTCTGATTCGTATTGCTGATTGTCTGGCACCGGTAGGTACCGCAAAAGCAGGCGAAGAGTGCTTTACGGCAATCGTGGATGGCAAGTCATGTTTGGTGCCATTTGGTGAGATTGTTCTCGTGCCTGTGGAAGCCGGTCGGACCGTCAATGTCGAATGTAGACCGGGTAAGTCCTTTGACTTTGGGGATGGCAAGGGACGTAGCAAGACGTACACAACAGTTGCAGGCGAGCTAGGCTTAGTGTTGGATGGACGTGGTCGGCCGATTGTTATTCCAGTCGAGGATGCTGAGCGTGCAGCAACGATGCGGCGCTGGCTCGAGGCGATGGGCCTCAGCCGTTCCTAAATCACCTGTTTTTGCGTATGCGATTTGCCGATACCTAACCCGTGGGTATTCTACACAAAGCCAGACAGGCATATTTGATTGCGAAGGGGAACTGGGTTTTCCGCGGATGTGTAAGGCCATTTTCAAAAGTAGCCGTTGATGGCAAGGTCATCGTTCGTAATCGTAAACGAATCCAAATAGGTGACAAGTTTAGAGTTCTTGCTGCGCACGTTCCGGTAGAGCTAGGCGCAGGGGAATATGGACGCATCACCATTGGTGACAATACATTCATCAACTCTGGTACCAGTATCGGCAGCCTTGCATCGATCACGATTGGCAACAATGTCGCGATTGGTAATTACGTCCTCATCATGGACTCAGACTTTCATAATCCGATCGACCACACGCTCCCCGGTGCAAAAGCGCCAATCATCATTGAGGATGATGTCTGGATTGGAGCACGGGTAACAATCCTAAAAGGTGTCACGATTGGAAAGCATGCCGTTATTGCTGCGGGTGCTGTGGTGACAAAGGATGTTCCGGCGGGTGCTCTTGTTGGAGGAGTTCCGGCAAAACTAATCCGCTATCTCCATCCAGAATCAGGAACGCTAGGCAGCTCCTGAGTTCCATGGTGCCTTCTTGAGCATCAATGTCATTGGGCAGATTCCCGTGATGGCATCAAGCATTAGGCCAAAAGCCGGTAAACACGCCAGATAAAACCACGCAGGATGTCCGGTGAAGCCCATCGCGAGAGCTGTGGTGAGCATAATGCCTGCGACCAAGTGGGTCTGGCGACGAAGCTTACTATCTGATGTCTGATGCATATTCTTGTTTTCCTTTTCAACTGGTAATCCCGCACGAATCCATGCCGCTGTACCACCATCCACGTTTGACAAACCCTTGAATTCTCGCCGCAGACCTTCACAGGCAAGCTGGCTTCGACCGCCACTCTGGCAGACAATTGCAACCGTAGTCGTTGGTGGCAGCTCACTTAGGTGACTTCTAAGCGAGGAACCATGAAGATTCAACGCAGTTGGGATGTGTCCGCGATTGAATTCTGCACTCGTCCGGACATCGATGATTAGCAAATCTTTGCCTTGCAATGTCATTGTGTGTAGTTCCGAAACGGAGATGTTCTTGATCGACATTTTCTTGCTTTCCAGCTCTGTGTGAACCTGATGTAGACACAGAGCACGCCTTGTCAGCAGAAGGATTCAAAAATTTCGGATACGAAATAAATCGTGTGGAATAACGCACTTAGATACGCACCGTTCCAATGAATCCTTTTGTGTAGGGCAATCACTCTGTTGTTACATCGCGATGTAGTCCGAATGGATACATCACACAGATTAGGAACAGAACCGTGATTGAACGAGCTCAAAACCAGTGGATTGGATGGCCAGGTCTACCGATGTTGGCAAAAGTGACTACCATCAGTGCGTTGACATCAATGATGATGGTGGTGTCAGGGTGTAATGCAAACAAATCCGATGGCTTAAAGAAAGCTGAGACTGTTCAAGAAATTTCCGTTTCAACAAGGACGGTGGCAGAAGAGTATATAGATGTCATCCGGGAACTACCTGGGACGACAAGTAGCGAATTCCATTCTGTCCTAGCTGCAAGTGTTTCTGGCCGGGTGATGTCGGTAAGCGTCACCGATGGCTCGTCTGTACAGCGCGGTCAGACCCTGGTGCAACTTGATGCAAGGCACCTGATCGCCGGAAAGCAATCCGCGATTGGCACACTGGGACGCTCACGTGCTGAGGTTGCGAAAGCAAAGTCAGCGCTTGAACTTGAGAAAGCATCCAGCTTAGCGCGGGTACAGGATGCAGAAGCAGGCCTCTCTGGTGCAAAGGCAGCTCTTGCAATCGCAACGGAGCGTCGTAGCATCACCGCCGAAGGCGCGCGAACCCAGGAAGTTGCACAGGCACGGAGTGCTGTTGTCCAGGCGGATGCAGCCGTCCGGCTTGCCACCCTTGAAAATGACCGTATGCGTGGACTCGTACAGGCGGGTGCGGTTCCGCAGCGGGACCTTGACCGAGCGTCAGTCGCACTTGAGCAAGTTACGGCACAGCGCAATATTGCGAGGCAACAGCTTGCTTTGCTTGAAGAAGGGGCACGACAACAGGAACGAAGCGCATCCGCGCAAGCCGTCGTAGCCGCCGGGGCCGCTGTCCGACAAGCCGAAGCAGGTGTTGCGGCAGCCAAAGCCGCACTCAAGCAAGTGCTTGTTCGCGAAGCCGATCTCGCCGCTGCTGGTGCAGCCGTCGTTAGTGCGCAGGCAAATGTCGCCGATACAGATGTTTCGCTTGGAGATGCTGTTATCAAAGCACCGTTTGCAGGCCGGGTCGTAAAGCGACTTGTAGATCCGGGAACGATGGCGTCTCCCGGGATGCCATTGATCGAAGTGGATGGCGGACGCCCGAGCTTTGACACCGAAGTCCCTGAAGCGCTCATCAATCACTTCAAGCTTGGGCGCAAGGCGACCGTGACGATTGGTTCCGTTCAATCTGGTGAACTGGTGGGCACTGTGAGTCAGATCACTCCTCAGGCGACCGGAGCAACACACGCCTACAAAGTACGAATGGCTCTTCCGGATACATCGAATGCGATGAGTGGACTTTACGGAATCACACGTATCACACTCGCAAAGCGTAAAGCGATCATGGTTGATGAAGCATCGATTCAGCGCCGTGATGGACTCAGCTACATCTTCATCGTTACAGCCGGAGGACTGATTCAGTCACGCGTTGTCACCCTTGGCACGCCGATAAAAGAACGCATTCCTGTCGAGTCTGGACTTGCTGTCGGGGATGTGATCGTCCGTGAGCTCGTACCAGGATTGACGGATGGTGTTCGTGCAATTGGAGGCAAGCAATGAACCGGGGAATTGCCGGCAGGCTAGCCAGCGCCTTTGTCAACAGTAAGCTGACGCCACTCCTCATCCTTGCCAGTCTGGTGATGGGCATTTTTGCAGTAATCAAAACCCCAAGGGAAGAGGAGCCACAAATCATCGTCCCGATGGCGGATGTCCTCATTCAGTTTCCCGGAGCAAGCGTCAAAGAGGTTGAGCAGCGTGTGACATCGCCGCTGGAGAAACTCATCTGGGAAGTGCCAGGCGTCGAATATGTTTACTCGACATCTGCCAGTGGCCGCTCAATGGTCGTCGTGCGCTTTCTTGTAGGTCAGGACCAAGAGAAGGCATTTGTAAGGCTTCGGGAAAAGATTGCCGGTCATGCCGACTTTATTCCAACTGGTGCGACCCAGCCCATCATAAAGACACATTCCATTGATGATGTAGCTGTTTTGGCACTTACACTCCACTCTGATACCGCATCACCTGTTGTTCTCAGACAAGTCGCATCACGTGTTGAACAGGAGCTGAAATCTGTCCCTGATGTTGCGGAAACCCTGATCACCGGTGGGCAGAAGCGTGAACTTTCGATCACCGTCAACAAGGCTGTCCTTGCCGGGTACGAACTTGACATCACGGCTGTCAGTGCTGCACTGCAGCGGACGAATCAGGAACTGGAGCTAGGGAGCTATTCGGAACAGTCGAAGAGTGTGTCTGTGCGCGCAAATGGATTCTTCCGTTCGCTTGATGACATCCTCGATGTCAAACTCACATCAACGAATGGACAAGTGGTGGCCGTGCGCGATATCGCCACGGTTACCGATGGCCCTGCCGAGGCCGTCAGTTATGTGCTCTTTGGAAGTGGAGCCGCATCCAGAACATCAACAGCGCAAAACAAAGTCGAAAATGCAGTGACGATTAGTGTTGCAAAGCGACAAGGGGTCAATGCGATCGATGTTGTCCATGGAGTGATGGCAAAGGTTGAGCGGCTCAAGGGACGCGTGATTCCTGGAGATATCAAGGTCACGGAGACGCGTAACTACGGTGAGACATCCGCAGAAAAGTCAAACGAGCTCCTCTTTCACATGGGTATCGCAGTTGTCTCGGTGACCATCCTGATTGCGATCGCACTCGGTAAGAAAGAGTCGCTGGTGGTTCTTACTGCCATCCCCGTCACGCTCGCCCTGACCCTGCTCGTCTTCTATCTCTATGGCTACACGCTAAACCGAATCACGCTCTTTGCATTGATTTTTTCGATTGGTATTCTTGTCGACGATGCCATCGTGGTTGTCGAGAATATCGTCAGGCATCTGCGGATGCCGGATGCACAGAATAGGGGCTTGATTCAGACAGCAATCGATGCTGTTGATGAAGTTGGAAATCCGACGATTCTTGCAACATTCGCTGTGATTGCCGCCATTTTGCCGCTGGCGTTTGTCGGTGGCCTGATGGGGCCATACATGCGACCAATTCCGGTCGGGGCAAGCGCAGCGATGGTCTTTTCCCTCCTCATCGCGTTCATCGTAACGCCATGGGCAGCCGTGAGAATCCTTCGTAAGGAAGGTAATGGGAAAGCATCAGCTGGTGGTCATCACGGAGAGGGTCCAGAAGATAAGCTTACGATTCTCTATCGTCGCATCATGTTGCCATTACTACGAAGCTGGAAGGTGCGGTCTGCATTCTTTGCTGCTGTCGGGATTATGATGGCCGGGGCGATGTACCTGCTGGTGAACAAATCCGTCACAGTCAAGATGCTTCCCTTTGACAACAAGAACGAGTTTCAGGTGATTGTTGACATGCCAAAAGGGACATCCCTTGAAACGACGCTCGCGGTTACACGTGAATTGGCCGGTAGTGTGGCGAATACCAAGGAGGTCGTTGACTATCAAATCTACGCAGGAACCAGTAGCCCGTACAACTTCAATGGACTTGTTCGCCATTACTTTATGCGTAATGAACCCTATCAGGCGGATATTCAAGTCAACCTCCTGCCGAAGGGAGATCGCAAGCGACAAAGCCATGACATCGCCAAGGCATTGCGCTTGGAGCTGGTACCAATCGCTTCCCGCCTCGGAGCGCGTATCAAGATCGCAGAAGTTCCACCTGGCCCTCCCGTCTTGCAAACGCTGGTGGCTGAGGTCTATGGACCCGATGATGCGACACGCCTAGCGGTTGCCAATCGCGTCAAGGGTGTGTTTGAGACGACAGAGGGTGTGGCTGACATCGACTGGTATGTGGATGCCGACCATACAACACGAAACATCAAAATCGATGCTGTCAAAGCGGCTGCATCCGGGGTAACTCTTTCAGATGCACAAGCAGCGCTTAGAATCGCGTTGTCTGGTGGGAATGTTGGTTTACTGCATGAAGATGAGTTCCGTGAGGACATCAGCGCTGTTGTACGCTTGGAGCGTAGTGAGCGAAGCGGTAGTGATGTGCTTGAGCAGCTGCAGGTAAGAACGACCAATGGCCAAATGGTCTCGCTCAGTGAGCT
>CAIWTR010000380.1 GCA_903915615.1 uncultured Armatimonadota bacterium | reverse complement strand
TCATTAGTGACATCGTCATCAGTGGTATCCAAGCGAAAGTGATCGCTTTCAGCCGTCACACACAAGATGAGTACTGCGTCATCGCAAATGCAAAGTCATCCGCTACATCCGCAGCCAACGACTGGTTTATGGCAACCTTTACGAATGATGGACGTGTTCTTTGGACATCCAAAATCGATGGTCCTGCCAAAGCAGATGACCTCATCACAAGTGAAAGTCTCACGACTGAAGGTGAGTATCATCACGTCGCGGGCCTGATGGCATCCTCAAAGTCACCGAATGATGTCCCTCAGCTTGTCCCAACACTTGCGACCGTCAACGTACATACTGGCGCGATTGGACGACAGATCTCCCTTACCAGTGACATCCCCAATCCGTACGTCACACTCAATGACCTCTCCAAAAAGGGCGAGCTTCAGTTAGCAATACATGAATCAACGATTGATTCACGCAAACCTATCTCACTTAACATCTTGGATGCCGTGACGGGTGCCATTAAACACTCAGAAAAAGTGACACTTCCAGATGGTCAATATCTGACAAATGTCCGTCGCTTCGTATCGAATCCAAAAACCGGGACTATTCAGCTTATAACTAATACCGCTCGGGATATCGGTACAAATGCATCCCAAGGAATCGTTATCTCCACCATTAAGGCATCCGGTGAAATGACACACTCGATCTACAAAAATGTCGATCGTGTCACACTGAATGTCTTTGAGCAAACCGTTGGTGTTGGTCAGGTCGATATGGGCGGTCGCTGGGCTGGCACTGTCTTCTACATTCCGTATCCTGACTAACGCGACGTCGAACCTGCCTTCAAGATCATCGCGCCGATAATCCGGTCAAGACCATTCGAGACATCTGCTCCCGCGGCATTGGCTACAACCGCAAATGCCCGTCCCGTGTTTGGTGCAATCCACATAACGGCGAACCAGAAGGTATTCGATCCCGCATGCGTTAGCGCCGGCCCGCCAGCCCAAGAGCGCTTGGTGACAATCCAACCACCCGCATAGCCGCCATCCACAGGGCTAACCTGCAGCTGTTTTCGAACATCTTGTGGCAGAAAGCTACTCGAATCTGTGTGTAAGTTTGCTGTCTGTAACCAATCAGCCATCGACATATGCAGACGACCGGCGGAATTCATCACCGGCGGATTGTCCAACGTGGTCGGCAGATAGCCTTGTTGAGCTTGGCGATGCCCGCTTACAGACGGTGGATTTCCGAACCCGATGCTTTGCAGGAAATTTGGCCGTGCAATCCGCAGCTGTACGACATCTTCGTAAGGCATGCCGTAAACGGTGTCAATCACACTCCCGAGGACGACATAGCCAACATTTGAGTATGCATATTTACCGCGTGTTGTGCGCTTACTGCCGGTAAGCCACTTGGTATTGAGGACATCCCGTCGCTGCGATGTTACATCAAGGCGCGTTCCCGCGAGGCCCCACCACAGTGCGTTCTCTGGAAGCCCGGCTTCGTGGCGAAGCACATCATCAATCGTGCGTTCCGCCCACGGCGATTTCTTCCAAAGCGGACTAAGCGCTCCAAGCGTCGTTGTGAAGCGGAGCTGTCCCGCGCTAATCGCATCCCCGATGAGAAGTGCCGTCAACGCCTTGGTGCACGAACCCAAATGCAGTGCATCTGTCGCGTGCAGAGGCGTTTCGCTGCCAATGCGCGCAATGCCAACCGATGCTATCTGCGGCTTATTCCCGACATCAAAAAAACCAGCGACAAGTCCCGGACAGCCGAGAACTTTCCTCTCCCGCTCAAGGACATCAACAAGCCACTCTGGCGGCGATGATGCGGTTTCCAAGTGCTAGGCGATCACTTCCTTGATCGGCTCGACATGCTCGACGCCAACCAGTTTTTGATCAAGGCCTCCGTAGAAGTACGCTAGGCGATTCGGGTCGATGCCAAGCTGGTGCAAGACCGTGGCGTGCAGTTTCTTGACAGGAACCGGGTTACGACCGACTTCGTGGCCGGTTTCATC
>CAIWTR010000379.1 GCA_903915615.1 uncultured Armatimonadota bacterium | reverse complement strand
CAGCCCCAGCAGTGGACACGCCGCCGCGGGGCTGAATTCTTTTCACAAAAGTTCGCCTACAGCAGAGGCAGCAAGTGTGCACGAGCACGGCTGAGCCCACGCTTTTCGCCATCTTCGGTGTTGTTGTAGCGGAAGTCCTCAAGCTCGATCGCAATTGTGCCATCAAAGCCATGGCGATTCAGCTCAGCGCAAACATGCGTCCAGTCCACATCCCCTTCGCCTGGAATACAGTAACGCCAGTCGCCGCCGCTCCAGCCGATGGCCTTATCCACGGATGGCCCGAGGTGGCCGTAGAGGTACTGCCCCTCAGCATCCCGCGCTGTGTCTTTCCCATGCGCGTGTACGACAAGGTGGCCAAACTCACGCAGGTAGCGCTTGTAGTCAACGCCAACACGCACCAAGTGGCTTGGGTCGTAGTTCATGCCAAGCGTCCCGGATGTATCCGCTGCAAACATAATGCGCAGGGTTTCGGGCGTTACACCGATGGCACTGAGGTTCGGTCCCGGCCAGCCTTCCATCGCGAAACGGACACCGACTTCCGCCGCGACCGCTCCCACTTCGGGAAAGGCTTTGCAGAAGTTCTCAACACTGATGCCGCGGGCCTGCGTGTGGTCCGCCGGGTAGAAGACACAAAATGCCTTTGTCCCTCCGACGGCTGCAATCGCACGCACACGCGCCGACACTTCTTCAATGCCTTCCGCACGCACCACATCATCCGGAGACAACAGCTTCTGCGTCGGACCGAGGTCAATCGTCCCAATCGCAAGTCCTGCCGCATTCAGGGCATCTACGCGTTCCTCGGATGGTTCTGGCAAGTCGATGCTGTCAAACCCAGCACCCGCACACCACATCGCAAACTCTGGAAATGGGAGCCGGCTGCATGCCCCAGGAAGCCGTAAACCGATTGTCATCATGTCCGGGCGGTTCGCCGCCGGGGGGCCGCTTTCCTGCCGATGTGTCTACTTGTCGTTTACTTCATCCAGCCAAGCCATTTGAATCGCTTCCAAGCGACTCTCATTTGCACGGCCATTGGACACATCCAACGGACCACCCGTAAAGTCAGGCAGCTCAGACACCATCCGCGCGAGATCCGTAAATCGCACCTTCAGCGGTTCGAGCTCAGGGTGCTCTTCTGTAAGTCCGATCGCGATATCCTCGATGTCATCCCATCCAAATGCTGGCATTGTGTGGCGTCTCCGATGCAGGTATTGCGGGTTGATTCTACCTGATTCAGGAATCTCCATTTACATAGTCGGCCACATCCACATCGGCATTCGCGCGGTGTGATCGATAGACCTCTACTCCACTGCGAAACACCAGAACCGCCGGCAGAGCACGCACCCCGCAGCGCATAGCGAGGTCAGCCTCTTCATCCACGTTGACCGTGTAAATGGTCACATTTGTCGAACCCATCAGAGCCTGTTCCAACACACCCGCAATCCGTTCACACGCCGCACAGCCGGCAGACCAGAATTCGATGACATAGGTGCGCGATGTATCCGCGATGTCATCATCGAACGATGCGCTGTTTATCGCCTCGGGGCCGCCCGGCGCGTGGCGGAGAAAGCCTTTAGCCACCTTGATGTGCCATCCAGTCCTGAAGAATGCCTGCCGTGATATGGGGTTGGTCCAGCTGGATGCAGTGCGATGCACCTGCAACCACCATCAGCTCGGCATTTGGAATACGGTCCATAATGCGCTCTCGAAGCGCATCGGGGGTTCGCAGCGGATCATTTTCGCCGTGCATTACCAAGGTAGGAACGCTGATGTCTCCAACCACATTTGCGATGTCTGCTGGGCGGCCATCGGTCAACCACCACGCGTAGGCATCACGGCTTGCAAGCTGTGCCCATGCAACCAGAGGATCCGTGTCACGTGCCCATCCGCTGACGAGCGCCGTCAACGCATCGACATTTGCAAATGCGGCCAGCTGTGACTTAAGCGCATCAGGAGAGACGATAGTCGCATCCGGGTAGCTTGGCGCAAGGAGGATTAGGCTTTGTAACCAGGTTGGTTTGCGCGCCGCGATGTACATCGCGATCTTTCCACCCATCGATAGCCCAACAAGATGAACATCACCGGGGATGCGCTCTGCGATACCAGTCACATAGTCAGCGTAAGCGTCCAGTGAATGTTCGAAGCCATCATCCGATGTGCCTCCAAACCCGGGAAGATCTGGCGCCACAATATTGACATCAGGAAGCGCACCCGCGAGAGTTGAAAACGTAGCGGATGTCATCGGCCAGCCGTGGATGCAGAGCAGAGTGGTATTCAAAACTCGACTTGTAGCTCCGTGCTGATGACGGTTACCCGAGAGCGCATTCCATCTGTTGCGGATGGATCGTATGGGTTCAGACCATGCTGGATGGTGTTACGCCAAAAGGTGTTTGGTTGTACGCGGTTGACGAAGCCAACCGTGAGGACTTTACGCTCAAGGTCACTTCCCTTCACCCCGCCAACGACACGGTTGCCATCTGCTACTGGCCGGAAGTCATCGAACTTCAGGAAGAAGTGCTGGTTGTGCCCGATAGGTTGCTTCCACACCGCATACCAAGCCCATGCATGGTT
>CAIWTR010000378.1 GCA_903915615.1 uncultured Armatimonadota bacterium | reverse complement strand
TGCAGAAAGGATGGCAAACTTGCCTTCGTAGTTCATGATGGCGCCCATCTGCTCGATGAGGAAGTCGCCCATGGTGTCAAAGTCACACGCCAGAACGCCAAGGTCACGGTGAGTTTCATTTCCGGTGAGGTCAGAGTCCACGGTGATGATCTTGATGCCCTTTGCACGTGCTTCATCGAGGGTGCCGTTGAGAGCATCCACGGAGTTTGCCGCGATTACGATTGCGGTGGCGCCGCGTTGGATTTCATCCTTGATGTAGGAAATCTGCGCGGTTGGTTCAGCAACAGCAGGTCCGGTCGTGGAGAACTCAAAGCCGAGCTCCTTGGATGCCTGTTGGAAACCCTTTTCCATCGCTTCGAAGTATGGGTTACCCATGTTCTTCGGGATGAAGACGATGCGGGATGAACCGGACTTCGGTGCATCCCCGGCTCCGGAAGCGCCGTCCTTGCCGGCAGGCTTACATCCCAGTGGTGCGATCGCGCCAAAAGCTGCAAGCGCAGCCAGCGCGAAAATAGACTTACGTGTCATGTTTCAATCCTCCAACTCAAACCGGCTTCACAGCGCGGCTGCTACATCCTAATTGCGACAAACGATGCGGTTCTACCTGCCACGCTTTCGCGCAGTGAAATTACTAAACAAGACAGAGACAATAAGGAGAAGCCCGATGACGGCAACTTGGACTTCAGCTTTGACGCCAGCGACGCCCATTCCGGTCTGGACAACGCCAACGAGCCCCAGTGCGGTGATGGTTCCAAAAACAGTCCCTCTTCCACCGAAAATGGATGCGCCACCAAGAACGACGGCCGTGATGACATCGAGTTCGAGGCCACGTGCGTGGTCAAAGCGTGCAACTCCGAGGCGTGAGAGCATCAGCATGCTGCCGATTCCCGCCGCGACTCCGGAGAGTGTAAACAGCTGAATCAGTATCTTCCCGGTTGGGATGCCGGCATGCCTTGCGGCTTCGGCATTTGTGCCGAGTGCCGTTACCCAGCGGCCCCAAACGGTCCGATGTAGGACACCAGCCGCGATAACCGCGAGAATGGCCAGGAGGACCATCGGGACATGGAAGTATGTCCCAGGGAGCTGGATTTTATGGATGCCAACGAGCTCCTTTGGCATCGGGAGCGAGTGGTCGCCGAGGAGAATCTGCGCCACGCCGCGGAAGAGCGCCATTGTGGCAAGGGTCACGACCAAGGATGGCAGCTTTCCTTTTGAAACAAGGAGGCCATTCAGCGCACCGAGGGCGCCACCAACAACGGGAGCGATGATGATCATCGCCGCAGGTGGCAGTCCGTATTTTGAAACCAGTGTTGTACAGATTGCGCCAACGAGAGCGAGGATGGATGTCACCGAGAGGTCGATATGCCCGGCGATGATCACAAAGGTCATCGACAGCGCGAGAATCCCAGCCTCCATGTAAAGCGTCGAGCGGTCAAAGAGATATTCGGCATCCAGGAAGCGAGGCTCACGGAATGCACTGAACCCAAAGGCCAATATAAGAAGGACAACGGCGACGATTTCGGGGCCAAAGCGGCTGCGGATGCGGGTGATCATACAGCCTCCCCTGCGCGCTTACGGGCGCTGCGTGCAAAGCGCTCATCGGCGATGATTGCGACGAGCAGCACCAGTCCGTAAATCGCCATTTGCCATGTATCGGCGATAGCGAGAACAGAAAGGGCGACGTTCACGACGCCGAGCAAGAGGCAGCTGAGCGCGACGCCAGGGGCGCCACCGGTGCCACCGAACACCGAGACACCACCAATCACAACCGCAGCAATCACCTGGAGCTCAAAGCCATTTCCAATACCACTTGGGTTGACCGTACCGTAGCGGCTTGCATAGAGAACACCCGCGAAGCCGCCGCCAATACCGCAGAGCACATAGGCCATGAAAGTGACAAAGTTGACGGGAATGCCACGAAGCGCAGCCGCATCCGGATTGCCGCCAAGTGCATACACATCGCGGCCGTAGCGGGTATACGTCATCCCGAGGTGGCTGAGGAGCATCACGATGATGGCAATCCAGACCACCCAGGGGATTGAGTTGATAAATGGGACTTTCGAAAGCAGCGCCGGCCCTTCAAGCGACCAGTTCATCAGGTCTTTCGGAAGCTGGTAGTCATCCACCTGGCGGCCACCACTCACGATAAATGTGAGACCACGATAGATACCGAGTGTTCCGAGGGTTGCAACGATTGGTGGGACTTTTGCAAAGGCAATCATCCCGCCATTGATGGCACCGAGCACGGCACCAAGCCCGATTCCGATTACGGCCGCCCCGCCGACGCCCAGCTGTGGGTAATCCCGAAGCAGAATCGCCGTCGTCATGCCAGCAAGGCCGAGAATGGACCCAACCGAGACATCGATTCCGCGCGTGATAATGACGGCCGTCTGGCCCATCGCGGCAACAGCAAGCAGGGGAACCCAGAGCAGGATACTGCGGATGTTTTGTTCGCTGGCAAAGCGTGGCTGCAGGGCAATCGCAACGCCAACAATCAAAATGATGGCAACGACGAGCGAGAGTTCACGGCGTGCGAGGAGCTTTTTCATGCGGTGACCTCTGCGAGTGTGGCGCCGGATGCGGCAGCGATAATGCCTTCCGCCGTGGCATCCTTGCGGTCAAACGTACTCACAATCTGCCCTCCGCGCATCACCAAAACTCGGTCGCTCAGTGCAAGCACTTCCGGGAGGTCGCTTGAGACCATCAGGACCGCGAGCCCACTCTGTGCAAGCTCAACAATCACGCGGTGCACTTCGGCCTTTGCGCCGACATCGATTCCACGTGTCGGTTCATCGAGGAGGAGCACCTTCGGATTAGTCAGCAGCCACTTTCCGATAACGACTTTTTGCTGGTTTCCGCCGCTAAGCTCGCGGATGGCTTGTTCATCATCGCGCATCTTTACGGCCAGACGCTGGGTTCCTTCGGCAGACTTTTGCCGTGCCGTTTTGTCATCCACGAGGCCAAACTTTGCAAGCCGGGGCATGATCGCAAGGCTTCCATTTTCCCAAATGGATTGCGGCATCAGAACTCCGTGTTGTTGACGGTCCTCAGGTACCAGCGCGACACCAGCTTCCATCGCACGCGCCGGATCATGATGCACAAGCGTCGTGCCGGTTACGGTAACCATCCCGGAATCGACGGTATCGAGACCAAAAATGGCTCGCAGGACATCGGTTCGACCTGCCCCCACGAGACCAGCAAGCCCAACGATTTCCCCAGCCTTTACACTGAGCGAGATGTCGGCAAAGCGGGGTTTGCGGGTTAACCCGCTCACATCAAGGGCAACATCACCAAGGTTAGGTTCGCCGCGTTCGACGAGGTGGTGGACATCACGCCCAACCATCCAGCGCAGAATTGCGTCGACATTCGTTTCTGTCCGCAGCGTCTCGCCAACCTTGAGGCCATCCCGCAGAACACTGATCCGGTCACAAATGCTGAAAATCTCTTCCATCCGGTGGCCGATGAAAGCAATCGCCTTGCCTTCGGCTTTTAGGCGATCCAGTACGGCGGCGAGCTTTTTAACTTCCCCCGGGGTTAGAGATGCGGTTGTTTCATCAAGAATGAGAACTTTGGCATCCAGCGACAGAGCCGATGCCAGCTCAATCATTTGCCTATCGGCGACGGAGAGGCCACGAACTGGCGCGCTTACATCGAGCGTAACACCAAGCGCAGAAAGGTACTTCTCAGCATCTTGGCGCATTTTTGCCCAGTCGATACGACCAGCCTTCGTCGGCTGGCGTCCGATAAAGATGTTTTCAGCCACCGAAAGGTCCGGAAATGTCAGCGGTTCCTGGTGGATAAGGGCGATGCCCTTTGCTGCCGCATCCCGGGGCCCAGACAGTGAGATCTCATTCCCCAGCAAAGCAAGCTTGCCGGAAACCGGCTTATAGACGCCGGCGAGAATCTTTGCAAGCGTCGACTTACCCGCTCCATTTTCACCGAGGAGGGCATGGACTTCGCCAGCCCTCAGCTCGACAGAAATGTCAGCAAGGACTTCGACTGGACCGAAGCGCATCGAGATATGGGATGCGCTAAGAATCACAGCTCCAGCTGCCGGGCTCACTGCAGGACTACTCACTTGGCAGCGATACCTGCAGCACGGACTACGAAGAAGTAAGTTCCCGAGCCAACCTCAACGATTCTGCGATCAGCCTTTTGATAGCCACGCACTGGCATCCCACTCTCGGTCACAACATCGTTTGCTCCTGCAGGAACATGAACCTCGGCCGTTGCATTCGCAGGAATCGTCACGGTGAGGGACAGCGAACCATCATCGGAGCGGGTCCAGCTCGACTTGACCACTCCACGGATGCTGTCATACGAAGAGTTGACATTCTTGAGTGCGGATTCGACTTCTGGCTTTACGACGATACGCTTCCAGCCTGGGCCAATCGTATCGATACCACCAACCGCTGTGTGGAGATACTCGGTGATACAGCCAAGCCAGTAGTGGTTGAACGAGTTCATTCCAGCATCCTGGAAGCCCTTCTCAGGCGTCCAGCCATCCCAGCGCTCCCACATCGTCGTTGAGCCAAGCTTTACCTGATACAGCAGCGATGGGAATGTTTCCGTCAAGAAGAGCTGATCGGCGTAGTTTGCCCGCCCGCCCATTCGAAGCGATGGCAAGAGAACCGGCGTACCGATAAAGCCTGTCGCAAGGTGATCGCCACGCTTCTTGAGAAGATTGACCAGATGATTAGTAGCCTTTGCCCGCAGCTCCACTGGAAGGAGTTCATAGGCTAGCGCAAGCGCATAGAAGGTCTGGGAGGACTTACCCTTGTCTTCTACGCGGCCATCCGGGGTGACAAAGTTCTCAAGGAATGCTTTCCGTGCCGTTTCCATGGTGTTACGGTAGCGGCGTACGGCGGCACGGTCCCCGATGGCTTCCGCGAGCTCGGCCATCATTTTGGCATCCTGATAGTAGTATGCCGTTCCGTGGATTCCCGATTGCTGGACGCCATCAAGGAGGAGCCAGTCACCGTATGCACCGACCTGACGGATGCCATTTGGGGCAACCTTGTCAAGGTGGTCCATGAACTTGTTCAGGTTTGCCCAGTGGCGCTTGACCGCTGTGACATCACCGTACATTTCCCACATTCGGTAGGTGCAGACAACGCCTGCATCTTCCCAGGCTGCATTTCCGAACCCAACCATGCTGAGGTGTGGTGCAACATCACCAAACATCCCGGCATCGTTTTGCGAATCCTGAACGAGGTCGACAAGCCACTTGGTGTAGAACGGTGCGATGTCGCGGTTGAATGCGGCAGCCTTTGTGAAGACCTGTGCATCCCCCGTCCAGCCTGCACGCTCATCGCGCTGTGGACAGTCTGTAGGGACATCTAGGTAGTTCCCCCGCTGCCCCCAGTCTGTGTTCAGAACCAGGCGGTTGAGGAGTGGATTATCCGATGTAAACTCGCCGGCCTTTGGCAGGTCTGAGTAGTAGACAACCGCTTTGACATCCTTTGCGGCTGGAGCTTCATCCACACCGGTGATTTCCACGTATTGGAAACCATGGAAGGTGAAGATTGGCTCACAGATCGTCTCACCATCTTTGGCAAGCGTGTAGGTATCGGTCGCCTTCGCCGCGCGGAGGTTGGTGGTGTAGAGAGTGCCATCCGTGTTTAGGAACTCACCATGTCGCACCGTGATCTTTTGGCCCTTTTTGCCATTGACCTTGAAGCGAACAACGCCGGAGAGGTTTTGCCCGATGTTGTAAATGAACACTCCGGGCTTTGGATTCGTGCGGCTCTTTGCGGCAATCAGTTCCTGCTCACGGACACCGCTGTTTGGGTGTGCCTGGACAGGGACATCGGGGACTTTTGTCAGCTCTGCAGGTTTCCAGCCAGCCGTGCTGAACCCGGGCATCGTCCACGCACCAAGGTCTTTGTTATAGTCGATGCTTGTGCCCATCAGCATGTCAGCGTACTCGACAGGACCTGTACCGGACATCCATGTTCCGTCCGTCGCGACCATTTGCACACGGCCATCGGAGTATTCGATGCGCAGCTGTGCACGTAGCGCAGGGTCGCCGCCGTAGTACTTACGTCGCCCGGTGAATGCCAAATAGGATGCGTACCAGCCATCCCCGAGGATGCCACCAATGGCATTGTCTCCCGCTTTCAGATGTCCAGTGACATCGTAGGCGAGGTAGTGAACGCGCTTAGTGAACTCGGTCCAGCCTGGTGAAAGGGCATCGTTTGAGACGGCCTTGCCATTGATGCTGAAGAGGTAGCTACCAAAGGCGGTGGCGTAAAGGGTTGCCTTGACAACAGATGCCTTGGAGCGGTCGACATTAAAGTCCTTGCGGAAGTAGGTCGGAGGATCCATTGGCATCGCGACGGCGACGGTCGCGGAGTTCCAAGGAGCCATCCCGTAATCGCCCAGCACTGCCGCAGCCGTATACGTTCCATTTGCGGATGCAGCGCCTTGCCAAGATGCATCCGTAACGATGGTGGTTTCCGTTCCAGCCTTGATTTGAACCTTCGCGACAAAGCCAGCAGGGTCATCGCCCTCGTTCTTGACATCCACGGAGATGACATTTGGCCCAACTTTGAGCGCACTGGAAATGTCAGCGGACTGGATTGTGGTCCAACCGGCACCGGTTGAGACGACTTTGCCATTTAAAGAAATGGTGTAGGAGTTATCACCAGCGGCGATAAGGGAACCTTTGATCGCGACATCAGCGGGCAGATCAAATGTCTTGCGGAATGTACGGACACCCGCTTTCGGGGATGCCGCTTCGGGTGCGTACCAAATCCATTTTGCTCCGCCTAGTCCAGTCGGTGCTGCGGTAACTTTGGTGGTCTTTGCTGCGAGCCAGCCACCCTTCCAGTCAGTTGCGGCAAGCCCCTTGGTCCAATGTGCGGGCGTGCTCCAGCCGCTAGCATTTCCATCCTGATCCCAGACGCGAACCTGCCAGAAGGCGGTTTGTGCGGCTTGAAGCTTCTTTCCAGCGTATTCAATCTGGGCAGTCTCAGATGACTTGACTTTGCCGGTATCCCAGAGATTGGCATTTCCAGCCTGAAGTGCCTGAACACTGTTTGCGACGCGAATCTGGTAGGCAGACTGCCTCTGATTCCGTTCCTTGCTCGTGACTTTCCAGAACAACCGCGGCGTATCGGTATCGACCGCCATCGGGTTCACAAGATACTCGGTTCGGAGGGTGACGGGAGCGATATTGGCGGATGCGGAGCTGATGACGATTCCGGCAATACCTAGGGAGATGGCTACGTTGCGCATGCGTCAATATTAGGCACACATCAGGCATGTGTCAATGAAGCAAAACGCCGTTTGGATGTACTTATCGGTGTCTGGGTAGCGAAACCGACAGACTTCCTCAAAACAAAGCTCCACCTTCAAAATTTTGTCGTTCGATGGACGTCCCCGTTGTCTGCGCTGGAAGGCAGCCCCGTACCAAAAGCAAAACGCCGTTTGGATGAACCAATCGGCGTTTATCATCTCTAGCAATTCGCAGCGACTAAGCCAAAGAATCAACCTTCAAGTCGAGATAGTCCATTTCAGCAGCCGAAAGCTCAACCAAGCTGGCTGCCGCATTTGCGGTCATCTCGTCCGCATTTGCTGAACCGACCAGTGCGTAGATATTGAGCGGATAGTTCAGGACATACGCAAGAGCGATTTGTGGCATCGTCAAGCCCTTCGCGGCCGCAAGCTCACCAGCACGGTCGACACGCTGGAAGTTGTCCTCGGATGCATAGCACTCAACAGCGAGCTTTCCAAAGTAATCCGTAAAGTCCGCCGTGTTTGTACGCGTGATACGACCACTCATAAAGCCACCGGCCATCGATGACCACGTAAACAGTGGCGTGTTTTGCGCTGCGTACCAGTCACGGGATGCGGCATTTTCGGGACCGCTGATCGTGACACAGTCATCCCATGGCTCTTTCAACTGACGCGCAAGCGAGAAGTTCGGGCTGGAACAAGCAAACCCAACCTGCCCGGATGCAGCAGCGTAGGCGTTTGCTTCCTCAAGACGGGATGTTGTCCAGTTGCTTCCACCAAATGCACCAATCTTGCCCTCGCGGACGTACTGGTTCAGCGTGTCCACGATTGGCTCGACAGGGACATTAACGTCATCACGGTGGAGAACAAACATATCCACATAGTCGGTCTTCATGCGCACGAGGATGTCGTGGAGCTGGGTTCCGATGTCGTATGGCGTAACACGGTTACGACCATCACCAGGATGACAGCCCTTTGCAATCACGACCAGCTGGTCACGGTTGCCGCGGGCTTGCATCCAGCGACCGATGATTCTGTCCTGAGCACCGCCACCGTAAATGTATGCTGAATCAATCGTATTGATTCCCACTTCAACCATGGTGTCGAGCTGGCCAAAGCCGATGGCCTCATCCTCAGTGTTGATCTGAATCGATCCTTGCACAATCCGCGTAATCGGCAGGCGCACACCCGGGATTGAACCCGTTTTAAGTGTTGGCATCGTTATCTTCCGTTCCTATGATTTCACTTCACGTGCGGATGCCGTTATCCGGCCATCCCCACCAAACATCGCGATAAAGCTACTCGTCCAGCTAAGCGTTCCGGGTCCAAACGACAAGTCGATGGACTGGATATACGGCTCTTCGACATAGTAATTTTTGATGGAGTACACCGATGCGCTTGTCCACGCCCCGCGGGCGGCATTGCGGTACGTATGTCCCTCGGTCTGCAGGCGGTTTAAACCAACTTCCCACGTGGTATCCGTAACCTTCCAGCCCTTGTCCATCACAAGCAGGGTCTGCTCGTTACTGTTACGGTTGACAGTTACTTCCACGCCTCCGGCCGATGCTGCAAAGCGAATGGATTCCATTCCATAGGCGTTCGCATCAAATGCGTAGGTTTTTCCGATTGGAAGGCGAACCCTCGATGTCACTGCTTTAGGAACTGGAACTTCAGCCTTGCGCGTACGCTCAGCCAAGCGCTTGTCAGCAGGCGCATTGGTGGATGCCCCAACAGCTGGCAGGACAGTGGCATACAGAATGTCCAGAACACGCTGCATATCTGCCACACCACTGGTAATCGCAACGGTCAGCTGCTTGTCCGGGAAGACCAGACAGTACTGCCCAAATGCACCATCCCCGCGGAAGCCATTGTTCCGACAGCGCCAAAACTGATACCCATAGCCCTGCGCCCAGTCACTGTTGAGATCATTGCCGTTGCTGATTTGCTTTTGGGTAGCGGCATCCACAAAGGAACGTGGCAGTATCCGCCGGCCCTTCCAGACTCCCTTATTGCGGTAGAGCTCACCAAGCGCGGCGATGTCTTCCGTTCGGATGTGCAGACCCCAGCCCCCAGCGGTGATTCCGGCAGGGTTGGTTTCCCAGACCGGATTCTCGATGCCAAGCGGGCGAAACAGGCGCGGGCCAAGGTAGTCCAATACCGTCTGTCCGGTGACTTGCTGAACAATCGCCGACACCATAAACGTCGCAGCGCTGTTGTAGACAAAATGCGTCCCAGGCGCGAATTCGACTGGATGATTCAGAAAGACCTTCATCCAATCCGCATTGGGGTCACTCTGCAGAAGTGCACTTGGCTCAGTCGCATGCCCCGTCCCCATCATCAGGAGGTGCTGAACCTGCATCGCCTGAAGATTTGCACTGACACTCGCTGGCAGCTTGTCCGGGAAGAACTTGATGACAGGATCCGTCGGCCGCAGCTTCCCTTCGAGCATCGCAAAACCAGCCGCCGTACTCGTAAAGCTCTTGCTCAGCGAGTACATCGTGTGCTGATAGTCAGCCTTGTAAGGATTCCACCAACACTCAGCAAAGACATTGCCATCACGCAACATCATCACCGAGTGCAGGCCACCGACTTCAGCATCGACGCGGTTGATGAACGCTTCGACACCTGCAGCATCCACGCCAGCAAGGCTTGGTGCTATACGCTGAAAACGCTTTGCCATACTACTCTCCAGGATACACAAGGCCAAGCTGTGCACGGACGGCATCCAGGGAGCGCATCACCGAAAGCGTGTCGCTCAGTGGCATCACCGATGACTCGGTCTTGCCGGCACGGAGACAGTCAGCGATTTCCATCGCCTCAAACTGGAAGCCCTCACCCTCGTGCTCGAAGGAGAAACGCTCGGCATCCTTGCCATCGCGGTGCAGGACAAATGCCTTCGGGCGCCACCATGGGCTCTCGACTTCGATGCGTCCGGCGGTGCCAAGAATCGTCGTCGTGAATGGGGTCGTTACCTGAATACTGGTCGTTGCGGTTGCAACTTCGCCATTGGCGTAGGCCATCACGACACCAACATTTTCATCCACGCCAGAGTTTCCAAGCACACCAACGGCTTTGACATCGACCGGGTTGCCGAAGACCATGTTGGCGATGCTTATCGGGTAGATACCGACATCCATCAGGCCACCACCGATAAGCTCGCGGTTGAAGAGACGTCCCTCGGCGTTGTAGCCGGTCAGGCGGTGGTCATCCCCGAGGTTACCCGCGCGGTAGCCGAAGTCGGAGTACAGCATCCGGGCGTGTCCGATTTCACCAGCCCCGATAAGCTCCATCACTTTGCGCCAAACTGGGAAACAGCGGCTCCAGACGCCTTCCATGAGGAAGGTGCCCTTCTCGCGTGCGGCTGCGATCACGACTTCCGCCTCAGCGGTGTTGACCGTAAATGGCTTTTCGCAGAGAACTGGCTTGCCTGCGGCGATTGCCATTAGGGCTTGCTCTTTATGGAAGTTATGTGGAGTCGCGATGTAGATAATGTCGACATCCGGGTCATTTACAACATTTGAGTACGCATCCGGGCCAGTGTGCTGCGTCAGAACACCAAACTTTTCAGCATATGCTGCGGCTTTGGATGCATCCCGTGATGCGATCGCCTGCAGCTGGTGGTCTTCGAGGCGGGCGACATCATTTCCGAGTCGATTTGCGATAGAGCCGCATCCAATGATGCCCCAGCGAAGTGGTGTGAAAGACGACATGGTTACCTCCGGTGTTGGGATGTTGCGGCTGCAGTGCCGATTCATCCCGCGTAAAGAATACAACGATGTCTATGCGCGATGCACGGTTGAGGGCATTAATCTGCGGGATGACCGCCGAATATCTTTTCGATGCCCAAAAGCGAGCATCGTTGGAAAGTTACCCGGACATTTTAGAAGCCGGTTTGTTCAGGATGCGTCGTGGTGTGCGAGAGCCCCTTCGTCTCGGTGGCATAGAGAAGCGCGAGAAGTCCAAGGAGAGGAGCGAAACCTACCATGAATAACGCGGTACGCATCGCATCTAGGCCGCCAGCCGCAATCGTCCCGACGATAAACGGTCCCGCAGCAGCAACAATTCGCCCCGTGTTATAGGTAAAGCCGGCGCCGGTTGCGCGCAGCCAGGTCGGGTAGAGCTCGGGGAGGTAGTAGGTAAACGCACCAAAGACGCCGAAGACGGAGAGTCCGATCGGGAAGTACATCAGGAGCTGTTGCTCCGGAGCCCACCTGATTCCAAATGCTGCAAGGAGTGCTGCCGCGCTTGCGACAAAGTAGATTGCAAACATCGCCCTTCGGCCAAGGTGTTTTGACACGGGAATCGTGACCAGTGTCCCGATGAGTCCTCCGACATTGAATGCCGCATTTGCGGTCAGTTTCCAGGTCTCCACGAGTCCGACGGTCCCGAGTTTATCCAGATTGCGGACGACGGCTTCCTTCTGTGCGAGTGCGGTTGTGAAGACGCTGATAAAGGCGTTGCAGCTCCACCAGGTGATGAGGGCTACGACGGCAAGGAGGAGCGCACCGATGGTGCGTTTTCGAAACTCGGGAGTGAAGATGTCGGAAATCCGTGCTGTTCGAACCGCTGTGGCATCCTTCCATTGTTCAGGTTCCTTGATGTACTTACGCACAACAAAAGCGACCATCGCTGGGATGAGTCCACACAGAAACAGATAGCGCCAGGAGAGCTCAGGACTTTCTTTAAAGAGGTCGCCGACAAACCAGCGGCTGAGGAGCGTTGCTCCCATGAGTCCAAATGGTGCGCTTGTGTAGAGGATGGCTCCGGCATCGACGCGGCGCTTCTCAGGGACAACCTCGGCGACCATCGCCGCCCCAGCCGCCCACTCCCCGCCGATTCCAAGGCTAATCACCAAGCGGAAAAAGATAAGCATCGGCATATTAACCGCAAATGCACACGCCGCAGTACCGAGTGAGTACAGAAGCATCGTCAACATCAGGGTTTTGGTGCGCCCAATCCGGTCAGCTACCCGGCCGAAGAGGATTCCGCCGATGGCCCAGCCGATGAGAAGCAAGCTCGTGAGGATGCCATTCCAGTCCGCGGTGGCAGCCTTGGCTTCCGGAGTTCCAAGCGGAATATGAAGCAGCGTCGGGACGCAGTTTGGCGCTACAAAGGAAAAGAGAAGGCCATCAAAGATGTCGAAGCCCCAGCCAAGCCACGCCGCGAACAAGACCAACCACTGGTACCTGCCCATGTCTAGCAATGTGCGCTCGGCACGATTTGTTTGCTGCATCTAGATGTCACTGCCTCCACTAAGACCGTGAGCATCAGCGCACCCGGCCACACTCCGGCAGATTATCATCGATTTGTGGCGTGGTGCCGATGACTACCTCACCCACTTTGCAACATCCGGCCAGGCGGCAACCCGCAGCTTCTCGATGAGTTCCTCAGGCGTTGCAGCAATAACAAGGGCATCCCGCTGCTCTCGGCGATAGAACCCACTTGCAACCATTTGATCCAGCATTTGGATGAGGGGATTGTAAAAGCCATTTACATTGAGGAAGCCCACAGGTTTC
>CAIWTR010000377.1 GCA_903915615.1 uncultured Armatimonadota bacterium | reverse complement strand
GAGACTGTAAACCGAAAGACAAAAGCCGTCCTTGCACAAGGGCTGGTTCCGATTGTCTGTATCGGTGAAACCCTCTCTGAGCGTGAACAAGGCATCACGGATTCCGTCATAGACACACAGGTGCGTGGAGCACTCGTGGGCATCGATGCAGATGCGGTTTCCGGTCTTGTGCTTGCCTATGAGCCTGTTTGGGCCATTGGTACGGGTAAGACATGTGATGCGGCAGAAGCAGACCGTGTTTGCGGAGTCGTTCGAGCGTCAGTTGCGGCTGTCGCGGGCGATGATGCAGCAGCTGCGGTACGCATCCAATACGGCGGCTCGATGAAGCCTGATAATGCTTCTGAGCTTTTGGGGATGCCGAACATCGATGGTGGCCTTATCGGCGGTGCAAGCCTCAAGGCCGGAGATTTCGCTGCGATTGTCGCTGCGGCAAAATAAAGGATTACGAATATGGATTTGGGACCTCGGCGCGAACGCCAGTTTCATGTACAGATCAGTGCGGCTGAGTTTATCCGCCTGCGTGATGAAAATACGCCTGCTACGTTCTACCTCGCAAATGGTCAGACGTTTGAAGGCCAGCTCAAGTGGTTTGATGACCATGCAATGGCTGTTGTCACAAAGGAAATGGGAGAGCTTACGATCTTCCGCAGCGCGTTGATGTATATCAAGGCACATCGCTAGACTTACGGTTAATTCTGTTAAACGAAAAACCAGCCTCTCGAGGCTGGTTTTTTATGGTTCTGATAGGTTTTTTCTAAATGTCTATGCAGTAGTTTGACATCGCTAGTAACTCCTAATTGATGCTACTTCGCTGCGTTCGTTTACAAACCACATCGGTTTACTCGACTGGCGATGCTGAGAAACCCGCATGGTCAAGGCGTGTTACCAAGTGATCTACCGTTACCAAAACGTCATCATGTGTCACTGAGACGTGCTTGGCTGCGACATCTACATCAACACCACCGATTCCATCGATATCTGCCAGTGCCTTTTGGATGCTATCTGCGCACCCACCACACATAATGTCAGGCGCATGCAAAACGGTTGTCGTCATCACTTCTTCTCCACATCAAATTCAAATCGAGCCCCGCCAAACGTTCCACTCGAGAGCCGCCCCGTGAGCTGCTTACCATCCGGCCGCCAAGTCGCGGCCTGCACATCCTCAGGCATAATCATCCCAAGCTGCGAATCGCCTTGGAACTCCGAGCCGCTGAACTGGTTGAGGACTTCCTCGAGGCCGCGGGCTCCCTTACTGGGGGTGAAAACCATGTACATGCCCGCTTGCTTGAAGACAAGCATGTTGCCATCGGCATTCATTGATACCGCGGAAATCGGCACTTCAGATGTATCCACAATGTCAACAAGTTCATTGCCATGTTTCCACTGCAGGATGCCATCCGAGTCGATGTTGACCTGTGTGGTTCCATCCGGGCTCTTGAGTGACATTCCCTTTTCAAATGCTCGCTCAGCTGGGAAGATTGCGCTTTTCCCTTCGAGGCTTTCAAGAACCATTTTTGAGTCGTAGTCTTGATTGCCGATTGTCATCGTGCTGGAATTTTCACTGCGGAACGCAACCGGCGGATTGGCAATCGGAGCGGTCATCGCCATTGGCGCTTCAGCAACGGAAAATCCTGGGGTGACACTACGCACCCCCGAAGAGATAGCAATAACTCCTGTGATCGAAGCAAGCCAGATAAGCATCGCCGGGATCAAACGCCTTCGCATCTCGGGACGGTTCGCCATGGCGGCGGAGCCAGCCGCCACGAATGGCATTAGGGCTGCAGAAACAAAGCCGAGTCCAGTGATACCGGATGACAAAGAAATCAATAATGTAATCGCGGCAAACAACAGCCCAGCCACAAAGGCAAGGCGAGGATTACGAAGTCTAAGCCCAACAAACAGCAATATCAGCTGCGGGACTACTGCAAGGAGAATCTGAGCTTGCGCTGGATAGCGATAGGCAAAATCAAACTGCCCGGTTGCTTTCGCAGTCGCCATCAAACAAACCCAGGCCACGACCGGCTGCAATACAAGTTGGACCGTTCGCAGATTTACTTTTGCATCCGACGGCGTTGAATGCGTGGTCGAAGTGGCACGCTGAACCTGTGTCTGCGTGTCCATAACGCTGTTAGTCTCAGAGACCGACCGCGCGGACGCAACCTTTTCACTGGTAAGGGGCTCAAACTGCTGCATATTCTCAACAATACCGCATTCACTACATGTCTTGTTCCACTTGCATTACCGTAGTGGTGCAAGTATAAGGCGTAGCATGTCTGTCCAAATGTTGCACACCGGCTTTCACATCATGACAAAGCCGATCGGCCCCATCTGCAACCTGGATTGCCGCTACTGCTTTTACCTCGAGAAGGAAAACTACTACACGGCTGACCGCAAGGTTCACCCAAGCTGGGCGATGCCCCCCGAGACCCTCGAGCTGTATATCCAGCAGTACATCGAGGCACAACCTGGACACGAAGTGCAGTTTGCCTGGCAGGGTGGGGAGCCCACGCTCCTTGGTGTTGGCTACTTTGAAAATGTTGTCCGCTTGCAGGCAAAGTACGCAAATGGGAAGCAGATTCAAAATGCGTTTCAGACGAATGGAACGCTCCTCGATGACGCCTGGGGGCGCTTTCTGGCTGACAATCAGTTTCTCGTTGGCGTCAGCATTGATGGACCAGCAGACCTCCACGACACCTATCGCGTAGACAAACAACAGCGCCCGACGTTTGATCGTGTGATGAAGGGCATTTCCGTCCTACGTAACCATAACGTCGACTTCAACACGCTGACCGTCGTCAATCGAAAGAACAGCCAACAACCAGAGCGCGTTTATCAGTTCCTCAAAGATATCGGGTCCGGTTACATTCAGTTCATCCCGCTTGTCGAACGGAACATCCCGGATGTCTCACGCACCATCGATGGCCTGATCCAGCTACACCTCGCCAAACCCGCTGTGGCAGCTGACGATGATTCTGCACCGGTGACAGATTGGTCTGTTCGTAGCATCGATTATGGACGCTTTCTCTGCACGGTCTTTGATGAATGGGTTCGCTCAGATGTCGGTAAGGTCTTTGTGCAACATTTCGATGTCGCTCTTGGCAACTGGTACGGCGCTCCGGGGGCACTTTGCGTGTTCTCGGAGACCTGTGGCAAGGCACTTGCGATGGAGCACAACGGGGATGTGTACTCATGCGACCATTACGTCTATCCCGAATATCGCCTTGGGAACATCAATGAGACTTCGCTTTCAGAGCTAGTCACATCCCAGGAACAGCAAAACTTTGGTAATGCCAAGCGGGATACCTTACCAACGCAGTGTCTTGAATGTGATGTCAGATTTGCCTGTCACGGAGAATGTCCAAAGCATCGATTTACACGAACATCCACAGGCGAATTTGGTCTGAACTACCTCTGCGCCGGCTACAAAATGTTCTTTCAGCACATCGACGAGCCGATGAAGCTGATGTGTCAGCTGCTTTCGCAGCAGCGACCGCCATCCTTGGTGATGGACTGGGCCAGGCGACAAAAGGCGCCGTCGTACCCTGTCATCGGTCGAAATGATCCGTGTCCCTGCGGTTCAGGCAAGAAAGCTAAGCGATGCTGCGGGTAGGATAGGGGCGTGATTGTCGCATCTCACACTGTAACCGACCCCTGTAGATGTCCCTATCTACCGGATCATCGCAACACGATGGAACACGTCGTCGTTCGGTCGATGAGCACTCTGGAATACGAGCAGCTTCTCCAAACCGGGTGGCGCAAATTTGGCAGGCTGCTTTACCGTCCGATATGCGATGACTGCGAAGAATGTCGAAGCACTCGCATTCACATTCCATCTTTTTCGCCAAACCGCTCACAGTCACGCTGCCTCAACCGCAATGCCGATTTACGCATCGAGGTCGGGCAGCCAACGATAGATACGCCGCGCATGGATATCTACCGTCGTTACCATGTTGCAAGGGAAGCCGATAGAGGGTGGCATCGGTCTGACCACAGTATCGATGGTTACTCAGATGCCTTTCTTGACAACCCGACGCAATCCCTTGAGTTATCGGTGTGGCTTGAGGAGACCCTCCTTGGAATCGCCCTCTTGGACATCACGGGAAACATCGTGTCCGGTGTCTATCACTACCATGACCCAGATTATGCGGATCGCTCGCTAGGCAAGTTCATGATGCTAAAGGTGATTCGCCTCGGGGAGCTGATGAACCGGACGTGGGCGCACTTTGGGTATCATGTCGCGGGCTGCGGAAGTCTGCGCTACAAAACGACATTTAGGCCTGTTGGGATACTCGGACGGGATGGCGTTTGGCGACTGCCCGATACCGACGGAAATTATGATCCAGATGGAGAGGAAGATCACAAAGCTTGGGTGACCTTCTCCGGTGATGAGGAAGCAGATACGTAATATGCAATCAGATTGGCTTGGCTTGCTGCGCCAGCCTCGTTTTCGACAGTTTTTTCTGACACGTGTCGCGGGATCGCTCGCAGGCCGCTTTCTCTTTACCGGTATAGCCTGGCAAGTCTTTCACCAAACGCGTGACCCGTTTGCATCCGGTGTGCTCGGGCTCGTTGAAATCATCCCCGTTTTAGCCTTTGCTCTCGTAGCTGGACACGTCTGCGACCGCTATGACCGACGGGCGATTGCGGTGATTACACGCCTCGGGATGCTTATCGCTAGCATCATGCTTCTCGTATTTGCCATCCTAAAGTTACCAGTATCTCTGGTGCTACTTGCAGTCGGAATCCTTGCGACAATCCGCACCTTTTATTCACCTGCCATCGACAACTTGTTGCCGCGTGTCGTGGATGAAAAACACTACCGCGAAGCTGTTAGCTGGCTGTCCCTCGGATGGCAATCTGCCAGCGTGGTTGGACCAGTCCTCGCTGGCATCATTATTGGATCTGGTGGGCATGTCTGGCGCGTTTACATCATCGAAATTGTGCTTGGTCTGGTTACCGCCTACGGCTATGCGCAGCTTCCCAAGGTTGCGCCAGACCCCCCGCAGGAAACCGATGAACAGGGCTGGAGATCAGCACTCGAAGGCTTTTCCTTTCTTAGGACTCGTCCGGCGCTCCTCGCTGCGATCAGCCTCGATCTCTTCGCCGTGCTCCTTGGCGGAGCCGCTGCCCTTCTACCCGCGTTTGCAGACACCGTACTAAAGGTTGGCCCGGTTGGCCTCGGCTGGTTGCAGGCATCGGTCAATATTGGTGCCCTCATGATGTCCGCCTACCTCGCACGACAACCAGAAATGAAGCAGGCGGGACCGGCGATGCTCTGGGCAGTCGGCGGATTCGGAGTCGCGACCATCGGGTTTGCGCTCTCGACGAATATCTGGCTGTCTGCGCTGTGCCTGTTTACCCTTGGCGCACTGGATGCTATTTCTGTCGTGATCCGTTCGACGATGCTGCTGGTTCAGGTCCCTAACAGAATGCGTGGACGCGTCTCGGCATTCAATGACCTCTTTGTCGGCGCAAGCAATGAGCTGGGTGGGTTTGAATCCGGTCTGATGGCACGCTGGCTTGGACTGATTCGGTCTGTCGCGCTTGGCGGCGTTATGACACTCATCGTCGTTGCTGGAACTGCGGTCTGGGTCCCATCCTTGAGGAACCTCAAACGCATGGAGGGCACGACGGGAACTGACCTGATAACCGATGAAGCGGTATAGTTTCTAAGGAATGGCTGCTAAGCGAATAGACATATTGGGTTTACCCGTTGATGATGTTGACATGGATACGGCGATTGAACGAATTGCCGGATTTATTCAGTCTGGCACAATGCATCAAGTGGTCACTGCCGATGCGAGTATGGTTGTGACGGCATCGATGGACTCCGAGTTTCTTACGGTTGCAAAAGCGGCCGCGATGGTGACATCCGATGGAGCTGGCATCCTGTGGGCAAGCCGGAAGCTAGGCCTGGGAATCCGAAACAAATGCAGTGGCGTTGACCTTGCTGAGCGTTTGGTCGCTGAGAGTGTCAAGCGGGGCTGGCGTATTTTCTTCTTTGGTGCCGCGCCTGGCGTCGCCGCGCTCGCTGCCACAGAAATGCAGAAACGCTATCCTGGATGCAATGTAATCGGAACACGTGATGGCTTTTTCGATCCATCCGCTTCCGCTGCAGTCGCGTCCGAGATTGCTGTTTCCAAGCCTGACATTGTTTTGGTAGCCCTTGGAATCCCGAAACAGGAAAAATGGATTGCGGCGCACGGGAATCTCACAGGCGCGAAGGTGTGTATAGGTGTCGGGGGAACACTGGATGTTTTTTCCGGCACGGTTCAGCGCGCTCCAGTGTGGATGCAAAAGCGCGGGTTGGAGTGGTTCTACAGATTGACATCTGACCCACGACAGCTCCGCAATCGTATCAATAAGCAGAAACTACTACCCAAATTTGTTGGAATGGTCCTGAAGGCAAGCCGTTGATGGTGGCTTTGAAGGACAGGATGGATATTGCTAAGCATGGCTGTAAATAAAAAGGCGCTGATCGCCATCGGACTTGTGGTTGTCGGTGGCGGCGGCTACTACTTCACGCGTATGAAGTCTGCGAAGCCAGTCGTCGCTGTCGGTAGGATTGTGTCGGCGGAAACAGGGGATGTTGCATTAATCGTCTCTGAATCTGGAACACTCGAACCTGTTATCAAAGTCGATGTAAAGTCACGTGTTGCAGGCCGCCTCAGCCGATTTTATGTCAAGCCTGGTGATGTCGTAGCCGCTGGACAGCTTATCGCAACCGTCGATCCGCAAGAAGTCGCTAGAGAAGTCGCGGGAATTGCAGCGCAGGTTCGCTCGGCCCGCGCCGGCTTGGAGCAGACCAAAGAAAATGAGAGTCTTATCGCACGCCAGGTTGCACTCGCAGTTGATAGGGCGAAGATAGGTGTCCAGACTGCTGAGTCACAGGTTGCAGATGCCGAAGTCTCAAAATCGGATGCGGCTGTTAATCTACGCGATGCGATTCTTGGTGTAGAAACGGCTGAGAAACGCTATGCGCAAACTGCGGCGCCAACGCGACCACAGGAACTCGCGCAGGCTGTCGCATCGTTGAAGCGTGCTGAAGATCAGCTCGATGACCAAAAGCGACAGGTTGAACGCCGAAAGACACTGTTAACCAAGGGATTTATCAGCCAACAGGATGTTGATACGGCTGAGACCCAGGTCCGCCTTCAGGAGTCGGACATCCAAAGCGCCCGTCAACGCGTTGGTCTGCTTAAAGAAGGCCCACGTAAGGAAGATATTGATACAGCAAAGCTTGCTGTAGATGCTGCCAAAATCCGTGTGGAGCAGGCAAACATCCGCTTGAAGCAGGCTGACATTAAGGTGTCGCAAGCGAAGATCAATCTTCGGACGAGCAAGGTTGAGCTGCAGAATCAGGAAAACAACCTCGGGACCGTCGCACTGAGAAAGCGTGACATCGAGCGAAGCCGTGCCGATGTTGCCCAAATCGAAAACCGCTTCGCACAGCAGAGTGTTCAGCTGACCGAGACGCGTATTGTTGCCCCGATGGCCGGTGAGGTCACCGGAAAGTACCTTGAAGAGGGCGAGCTTGTTGCATCCGCGACCGCCGGCTTTGCACAAGGCGCCGCGATTGTTACCATCGCCAACCTCAAACAAATGCAGGTTCGCACAAATGTCAACGAAGTGGATGTCGTCAAGGTCAAAGTTGGACAGCCCGTAGAAATCCGCGTGGATGGTGTTCGTAATGTGACGTTCCACGGCGTCGTCGCAAGCAAGGCACCTGCAAGCTTGACCAGCTCGCAAGCGGGAGCGACGAATACGTCTGCATCCGCATCTTCGAATCAAGTTGTACGCTTTGAAGTCAAGGTACGCGTCACCGATGGCGATGCTCGTCTCCGTCCCGGGATGACCGCATCGGTGGATATCCTTCTCGACCGCAAGACCAAAGTTACAAAAATCCCTACCGAAGCTATTCGACCTGACGATTCGGTCATGATCATGACGGGAACCAAGGAAAAGCCAGTTCTGACACCGCGCAAAGTCACATTAGGCCTTCGGAGCGACTCCGCGACCGAGGTCATCAGCGGGCTCAAGCCAGGCGAGAAAGTTGAAGTTCCAAAAGTCGATGCCAAAGACCGCCGTAAGGTGAACTTCCAGGATGGACCTGGAGACTAATGGCTAAAGTCCACACGGTTTTCGTCTGTCAGGCTTGCGGATGTCAGCTCCCCAAGTGGCAGGGCAGATGTAATGACTGCGGTGGCTGGAACACCTTTGAAGAAGAAAAACAGGTCGCTGTAAAGGAAGCTGTGTCCCGTACGTTTATGGGCACATCGGCATCGAGACCAGCACCCATCACGCAAATCGCCGCCACCGCGGGTATACGGATGTCCACCGGTGTGGGAGAGTTCGACCGTGTTCTTGGGGGAGGAATCGTCCCCGGTGCGCTGATGCTCATCGGTGGTGACCCAGGCGTCGGAAAGTCAACCCTGCTGACGCGCGTTGCTGGAAACCTGGCAACCACCGAGGGCGTCGTCCTCTATGTCAGCGGTGAAGAAAGCGTCCATCAAATTAAGCTCCGTGCATCGCGCCTCGATGCCGAGCATGAACGCCTGCTCCTTGCCAGCGAAACCGATGTCGCAGCGATTGCAATGGATATTCG
>CAIWTR010000376.1 GCA_903915615.1 uncultured Armatimonadota bacterium | reverse complement strand
TAAAGCGGCTGTGCTTGGATATTACGGCTTTCGAAATCTTGGGGATGAGGCAGTGCTTGCTGGCATTCACGGGATGCTTTCCAGCGACATCGAAGGAATGCGCCACGACCTGATGGTCTTGTCGGCCGACCCTGAGTGGACGCTGAAGCGGCATCCGGGTGTCACATCGATCAGCCGTTATGGGCTTAAAAGTCTTCGTGCTCAGCTCAAGGGGATTGATACTTTTATCCTCGGTGGTGGTTCGCTGCTACAGGATGCGACAAGCCTGCGGTCGGTTTTTTGGTACTTTCTGGCCGGGATGCTAGCCGGGAGTGCGGCACGTCAAACTATTTGGTGGGGACAGGGCATCGGACCGCTGAAGCATCCCGTTGCACGAAAGCTCACCGGAATTCTCGCACGTAAGGCTGCAGTGATCACCGTCCGCGATGATGCCAGCAAAGCCCTTCTGACATCGTGCGCAGGGCCGCTGAACATTGATGTCTGTGCAGATCCAGCGTTTTATCTTAGGCACCTCTGTGATGATCAGCGTAGTGACCAGAACGGAATCTGCTATAGCCTTCGCTCGTGGAAGGGAAAGTCGCTGCAGTTTCCTAGTGGGCAGCTCAGTGGCGCGTGGCATCTTCCGATGCACCTCCCGGATGACATTCAAGGGACGCCTTGCGAGTTCGACTGGGATGCTTCCTCGGTAAACCCATTTCCTGCGGTGATGCGTGCAATTGCGGGGTGCCAGGTAGCGGTTTCGGTTCGCCTGCATACCCTGATTCTTGCGGCGGCGGCGGGACGGCCTGTCGTTGCCATCAGCTACGATCCAAAAGTGGATGCCCTTGCGGCCCAGCTCGGCGCGCCCTGTATTCCGTTCGATTCTGCGACGCCGGAAAGAATATCGAGCGAACTGGCAGCAATATTGGTAGCTGCGGCTTCTGCCGAAAGCCAACGTCAGCGGATGGAGCTCGCATCTAAGATGGCGAAATCTGCATTGCTACCCCGGCTGCGTCTGGATGGACTTTATGGTCGCTGAGTTCCTCGCCATCTTGCCAATGTCCGCGCTGCTTGGGATGCCTATCCAGGATGTCCCGCCTCCAGCCACGATTGTTGGACCAACGCAGGCAACCAGTAGCGAGATGTCGATGAAAGATGCTGCCAAGCAAAAGGCGAAGCTCAAGGTCGATGGACTTGGGGGAAACACCGATGGCCTGATTGGTCAATCCGGAAATGGTGAGCGTCTTTTTGGTGCTTGGGCGCGTGGCCTGAATGTCTCAGGTGGCTGGAACCTTGTCGCCAGAGCCAATAATGTGGATGGTAGTCAGCAGGCGCGCGACTGGTTTAATTTTCAAAACAACAACCAGTTTCTCAATAACTCCTCGTTAGGACCATTTCAGCAAAACCTCAATCTTGGTGTCAGTGGAAAGCTGTTTAACACCGTAGATGTCAATGCTAACCTCTCAAACAACCGCATCCGGTCCAGTCTGTCCCAGCTCATGCGGATGCACTTTGACTCCACCAAGGGCACGGTTATCGATGTCGGTGATGTTTCAGCAAGCCTCTCGGGAAATGAGCTCATCCCGTTCTCACGAAACGTCCAAGGAATCAAGTACCAGCGCGACCTGGGAGCTGGAAGTAAAGTTGCGACGATTGCGAGTGTCACCCGCGCACTGACACGTCGTAACTCGTTTGTTGGACAAGGCACAACGGGTCCCTATTACCTGGGCGGGTCTCAGATTGTCCCAGGAACTGAGCGATTGTCTCTCAATGGTCAATCGCTTGACTCGGGCATTGACTATGATGTCGACTACCAGCTTGGCATTATCCGCTTTCTCAAGGGACGTATCATCAACCGCGCCGATACCGTTGAGTACACCTATGAGCTGATGAACTACAACAGTGGCCGTGGAGTGCTTACTGGGTTTCGCTGGGATTTGCCTCTTCAGGGAGGGCGTAATGTTGGTGTGACGATGCTGCGGCAGACGACATCTGCGACTGGAAACGGGTCTGGAACGGTAACGGAATACTATCCAGTCAGTGCGATTGTCTCAACGCGGTATACGCTGGCATCGCCAATTGACCCCGCAGCACCTGTTGAAGTCCGCTATCAGGAGCGCCTTCTGGTCGAAGGGATTGCTGCGGATTACTTCATCAACCGTGAGCTAAACTACATTCAGCTACGACGCCCACTCCCGCCGGATACATCCCTTACGGGTATCTCAAGCCTTAGAATTACCTATAAACCGGTTCGTCAACAAGGCATTGGCGGGGACCGTCAGGTTGTCGGTATCGACACACAGGTACCAGCTGGTCTAAACGGTCTGGTAAAGCTGCAGGTTGGCCAGAGTGAAGGTATATCTGCGGCAAGTAGTGGCACCGGGGTCGATATCCAAACCCGCTTCGCCAGTAGCGACAAACAAAAGAACAATAAGTGGAGCGTGTCCACGGGCATCCGAAATGTTGGCTCCGGCTTCTCTAGCGTTGACTCCACGGCGGGCGCATTTCTCCGGACGGGCAGGGAGCTGAAGACGCAGTGGAGGTTTGCGCCGACCGAGTCAACAGACCTTAGCGGTAACTTTCTTACCAGCCAATTTCCGAACATCTACAGTAACTCGGCGACTGGAACAACGCCGACCGCACCGACATCGCTCTCTGATTCGACAGGTCTTGGCTTCACCGTTAGCCAAAAGTTGAAAGCTCCAAAGGGGGGACAGGCTCCCGTTGTCCGTGCGAGTCATAATCAGACCGGCCAGCGGCTGACCTATACCGCAACAGGAACCGGGACTGGAACTGGGACTGGAACGGGATCGAGTACGACGCAGCCTACAAGGTCATCGTATGCGAGCGACTCGGTTGGTATCGACTGGGGCTTTACCAATGTCCAGCTCGGGCTAACGATTGACCAGACGACGAGTCAGGGGCGCTCGGTGTTTGCAAATGCCTATTCGCAAACGGTTGGTACCGGCAGCAGTAACACGGGTGGTGGCTACCTTGGCGGCATTCAAAATGGCAATGCAAATGCCAATATGACCAATGGCGCGAGCACCAATATTCGCTTCAACACAACCTTCACGCCAAGCACACGCCTGTCGCTTAGTTCAAACCTTGGGACCAGCCGAAACCGGTCTGGCGGAACTGCCAGCAGTGCCAATGACAATCAAATGTCGCTCCTTTACTGGATTGCGCCGGACAAGGTGCAGCTGGATGTGCAGCTGACAGATAGTCAAAACGGTCAGAGCCTGGATGGTTTTTATGGCAACGGCGGCTCCATTGGAGGCGGCACGAATGGGTTGACATCCACGGGACAGCAGACCAGAACACGGGATATTCGCTTGTCCTTCACTCCAACCCAGGCCATCCGTGCCGAGGTGCGACGAAGCTCATCGCTCATGCTCGTCCCCAACTTCGACAACACCGATATGACCAGTAATGACCTGTTGTTGACATATTCACCATCGCCTGAATTCAATGTCAATGCCACCGTCAGTCAGCAAATTGGCCGCTATGTGGGTGGACAGGGTGATTTTGACAATACGAACTGGTCCTTTACGACCACGCATGGCCGCCCGGATGGCCTTCAGGTTCGAACGGGCTTTATGCGGATGAACTTCGGGTCATCCACGATGATGGGTGGCGGTGGGATTGGTGGTATCGGGGGCGGCTTTGGTGGAGGCATTGGCGGCGGTAGCTTCAGCATGCAGCAGGGCACCAACGATGTCATCACGGTCCGAGTGGATGTCCCCGCAAAGCGCTTTGTCCCGTTTGTGGAGCTGAATGACCTCAACGCGAGCAATCCCCTGGCGAATTCGCCCGGGAGTGGTAGCCAGGGTGCGTATTATGCAAGCTCAAATTACCACCGTACAGAAGCTCGTCTCGGCATTGACTTCCGGCTAACCCAGCTGTTTGGCGCAACACTTGATGTCCGATTTGCCCGCCTGCGGGACCGTGACAATGCTGCGTATTCCTATTCGGCCCGCACATTTAACTTTGATGTCTCAGCACGCTTCTAGTGGGCAAGCCACTGGGGCAGCCGGTAGGATTGCCTGATGGATGAGCACCTCGAATCCCAGTTACGCGCAGCGAAAATGTCCGGGCGTACGCTTGGCATGTTGAGTGGGGATGCCCGTGCGGCCCTTGTGCTTGCCGTCGCGTATGAAGTTGAGTCCCGTGTAGCTGCGATTTTAGAAGCGAATGCTATCGATGTTGCGGCGGCGGAAGCTACCGGGATGTCCGCGGGCCTCGTCGACCGCTTGCGGCTGAATACGTCGAAGATAGCCGGGATGGTCGCTGATATCAAGGCTGTGGCAGCGCTGCCGGATCCTCTTGGAACGCATCACCCGATGGGCATTCAGCCAAGTGGCCTCTGCGTCGAAAAGGTCACGATTCCGCTTGGTGTCGTCGGTGTGATCTATGAGTCCCGCCCAAATGTCACGACAGACATCAGCGCTCTGTGCATTAGAAGTGGAAACGCTGTCGTTCTCCGCGGGGGAAGCGAAACGTTACGTACAAACCAAGCGCTCGCAGCTGCGATTCGTAGCGCCCTTGGTGAGCACCGGGAGGCAGTTCAGTTCGTTGATGATGTAGCCCGCGAGCGGGTTCGAGAGCTGATCTGCGCCGATAAATTTGTGGATGTCATCATTCCACGTGGCGGAGCCGCGCTTGGGCGGTTGTGCGCTCAGCAGGGAACGGTCCCGGTGATCATCGGAGGGGCCGGTGTTTGCCACATCTACATCGACAAAAACGTCTCGAATGAACGTACACTTTCTGTCATTTTAAACGCAAAGACACAAAAGACATCTGTTTGCAACGCATTGGATACTGTGCTTGTCCATGAAGCATCAATGAAAAGCCTCGGGTGTCAGGTTTGTCGTGCACTTTCCGATGCGGGTGTAACTTTGCATGCCTCCGATCGCGCTGCTGCTGCATTGGCGGATGCAGGTATCCCGTTTGTCGCGGGCAAGACGGGTGATTTAGAAACCGAATGGCTGTCTATGGATTGTAATGTGGTTGTTGTTCCGGACATCGATGCTGCAATCGAACATATCGCGGAGTACGGAAGCCATTCGGATGGGATTTTGTCTGATGACCCGGATGCCATCGCGCGTTTTGTTCAGGAAGTCGATTCGCCTGCTGTGTTTGTCAATGCCAGCACGCGCTTCCACGATGGTGGTCAGTTTGGCCTTGGAGCTGAGGTTGC
>CAIWTR010000375.1 GCA_903915615.1 uncultured Armatimonadota bacterium | reverse complement strand
TCCATCCTCGCCACTACTGGATGACTGTCGTGGCTGATCGAATTTCGGGTAGGTTGGTTGTTGCTTTGCACGCGCGGGATCGGGTCCACGGTTGATGAGGGACGTTCCGACGGCGATGCCGCCAAGGGTAAATGCGACCGCTCCTGCCACCAAAAGGCCAAGTTTTACACTCTGAGGCAACGCTGCGTACCAAGTCTGCAATGCTGGCAACGGATTCGCAGCTCCACGCTTTCGCTGTCTTGTGCCAGATGCGGACTTGCGCTTCGGTTTTGATGCTTGAGATGGCGCATCCGCACGCATCCCCATCACACGGCGAAGCCTGTCTGCGTGGTCCTGATTACCCGGTGCGCAATCAACAGCGAGCGCATAGTGCTGACGGGCATCGGTGATGTGCCCTGCATTTTCGTAGAGCTCACCGAGCAGCGCATGGGTCGTCGCACAATCCGGGACTGACTCCAGACGTTGTTGTGCGAGAGCTATCGCGACCGATGACTGTCCCCGGAGCTTACAAAGATTGATTTCGGCAAGCGTTGGCGCTTCGGATTCAGGACTTTCCAGTGTGCCCAAAGCCCCCGGTGCCCCGCTCTGTTTCATCCAGTGAGTCCTGCTGCACCCAGGTTGCCCGCGTGTAGCTTGCGATTACCAGCTGGGCGATGCGATCTCCACGGGAAATCAGAAAGTCCTGCTGCCCGTGATTGATTAGGAGCACGCCGACTTCTCCGCGGTAATCTGCATCGATGGTCCCTGGGGCGTTTACCATCCCGATGCCATGTTTGAGGGCAAGCCCTGACCGCGGGCGCACCTGTGCTTCGTATCCCGGAGGAAGCGCGATAGCGATACCTGTTGGGATTAGCCGTCGCTCTCCTGGAGTAAGGGTGATGGCTTCCGTGATGGCCGCGCGCAGGTCCATCCCTGCTGAGTGTGCGGTTGCGTACTCTGGCATTGGGATGTCCGCTGCGTGCGGGCGCATGACGATGTCAACATTCACGGAAGCCATGGGCGTGGGTAGCCAGCCACGCGGCTGGAGAGGTTGGCTGCGAAGTCGCCTGTCTGCTTTACAGGCATCGTAAAGGTAATCGTCGTACCCTTACCAATACCGTCAGAGTCTGGCCACCTCGTTCCGCCATGCCCCTCGACAAAGTTGCGAACTAGGAAGACACCGATACCCGTTCCGTTGATGGAGCGTGTGTCACGGTTATCTGCACGGGCAAACTTCTCGCCGAACTTCTTTAGGAACTCGGGACTCATTCCAAGGCCCTGATCTGAAATGGCAAACTGTACAAATTCATTGCCAGGAACCATCGATGCCTTGACCTTAACGGCCCCGCCATCTGGAGAGTACTTCAGCGCATTTCCAATGAGGTTGTGAAGGATCTGCTCGAACTTGTCAGGGTCTGCATCGATGATCTGAGGGACATCCGGTTCCGCTTCGAACGAAATCGTATGAGTTTCCCGCTTGTACGTCGATCCATTTTCGATGGTGATGGTCTTCTTGAGCACTTCAGGGATGTCGACGGTATCGAACACCAGCTGCATGCTTGCGCCTGCCTCAATACGTGACACATTGAGGAGGTCATCGATTAGGCGGCGGAGACGGTCGCATTCTTTGTCGATGATTCCGTAAAACTCCATGCGATCCGTGTGGTCAAACATCGTGCCGTCTTCATCCATCAGCAGTGTGCTGACAAATCCCTTGATCGATGTCATTGGGGTGCGAAGCTCATGCGAGACGGTTGAAACGAAGGCGGTCTTCATTTTGTCGACATTTTTGATTGCTGTGATGTCGTTGAAGATTGCGACGGTACCAAGACGCTCGCCGGATTCATTGTTGACCGCAGCGGACTGCACTTGGAAGGTGTGCATGTTTTCAGGAGCACCTGGCTCAGAAATCGAGATCTCATCGGTCACTTCGATATCT
>CAIWTR010000374.1 GCA_903915615.1 uncultured Armatimonadota bacterium | reverse complement strand
TCCGCCATCGCCACCGGTGAGGATAAGGTCATCCTTGGTGCCGTAGTACGTTGCTCCCCATTCGCCTTCGAGGCGCTCATTCGCTTCGCCAGGCTGATTCCACTCAAGGGTCCATTCCGGATTTCGGAATTTCCAAGTGACATTGAAGCTTTGCGGGGCGTCGTAGATACGATTCGGGTTCGTCTTGCCCGTCGCTTTGACTGTCACAGGGGATGACCACGCATCCTGACCCGTCAACAGCATCACGCAGCTGATGGCGTGGTTGCCACGGTCGCGGATAAAGCCTGCACCGGAGTCCATCATCCAGCGGAAATGGAAGTGGCAAGTCTCTGCGGTGTAGGGGCGGTATGGAATTGGGCCAAGCCACATATCCCAGTTCATGTGGGCTGGTGGGTTGGATGGTGTTTCAAAGCCGGAACCGCTTGAGAGGTTTTCCGGATGCCAGATAACGACCTTCTTGATGTCTCCAGCCTTGCCATTACGGAGATAGTTGGCTGCCGCTGCGACCTTAGGATTGCTACGACCCTGAGCACCAATCTGCATGATGCGCTTGTAGCGCCGTGCAGCATTGACCATCGCCAAGCCTTCTTCAATCGTTTTACAAACAGGCTTCTCACTGTAGACATCTTTGCCAGCCATACACGCATGGACAGCCATGATCGCGTGCCAGTGGTCTGGTGTGCCGATCGTAACGGCATCGATGTCCTTACGGTCGAGGACACGACGGTAGTCATCGGTGAGCATCGGCTTTCCTTGCACCCGCTTTGCAGCGCTTGCAAGGTGGTTCGCATCGACATCACACAATGCCGCACAGCTATCACCAACGATGTGACTGCTGCCCATGCCACCTACGCCGATATGGCCATAAACAATACGGTCATTGGCCCCGAATGCACTTTGCGGTACATACGTTGGGAAGCCAATTGCCGACTTTGCCGGATTTGACATTTAAACTCCTCCGGGCGATTTGCCGCCCATTCTCAACAACCTCCCGCTATTAGAAGCGGATCAACAAATATGTGCGCCTTTGGTCTCAACATAGACCATATATACGGATTGGCTTGCGGTGATGTACAACTTGTTCCGCTTAACACCACCAAAACAAAGGTTGGAGCCGATTTCGGGGAGCTGAATCAAGCCGATTCGCTTTCCTTGTGGGCTGAAGACGTGGACGCCATCGTAGCCATCGCCAACCCAGCCACCCGCACCCCAGACATTGCCTTCAACATCGCAACGAAGGCCATCCGCGACGCCACTCGCCTCGGTCCCGTCCTTCATCGTCATCTTCATGCTTGCGAAGACACGACCATTGGTGGTTTTCTTGCCATCCACGACGTCATATACGCGGATTTCCTTGGTGCCATCCGTGTCGGCAACGTAGAGCTTTTTGTAGTCAGGTGAGAAGCAGAGGCCGTTTGGCTTGGCGATGTCATCAAACATCTTCTCAACTTTGCCTGTCTTGCCATCGATGCGGTAGACGGCTTCCTTTAGCTCATGAGGAGCCTTTTCGCCTTCGTAGTTGCCTTGCGTGCCGTAGCCTGGATCGGTAAACCAGATACCGCCATCCGGGTGTACAACGACATCATTTGGAGCGTTGAACTTCTTCCCGTTGAACTTGTCTGCAAGAACGGTGATGGTGCCATCGTATTCGTAGCGCGCCACGCGTCGCGTTAGGTGCTCGCAGCTGATCTGGCGCCCCTGATAATCGAAGGTGTTGCCATTGGTGTAGTTGCTCGGGTTGTGGATGGTGCTGACGTGGTAATCCTCATCTAGCATCCGGAGGTGGACATTGTTTGGGATGTCGGACCACACCACATACTTGCCAACCCCATTCCAGGCGATGCCTTCGGCCCAAAGCATCCCGGTATGCAGACGCTTCACCGCAACATTCCCGACTTTGACCTTTGCAAACGCCGGGTCTAGGGTGATGATTGATGCATCCGGATAGCGAACCGGGGGAGCACCGGGG
>CAIWTR010000373.1 GCA_903915615.1 uncultured Armatimonadota bacterium | reverse complement strand
CGGGATGTTGTCGGTAAACATCCGCTGTGACCAGGCAAAGGTCTCGGATGCCTCCCGCGTACTCTTTAGCTCAGGCTCCCACATCTTTGCGCCACGGGATGCCAGCCAGCGCGGGCCATTGACCCAGTCTTCACTCGGGTTGGTCACGGTCGCAAACCCGCTGGTGAGCGAGAGCAGAGCGACGATGGGGAGGCCGAAACGGATCACACGTCGGTAGATGCGTGTCGCGGTGAACACACCCGCAATGCCAACCAAGAGTCCCATGAAGATGAACAGATACCCGACCACACCAAGCGGATAGAGGAGCGCAAGCTGTAAAAGTCCGAGCGCCGGAATCAGGATGAGCGCCAACACGCGGGCCTTATCCGTGTCCGCCACGCTCTTAGGCACCGCCCGCTCCACCCCTTCGAAATTTTCTGCAGACTGCTCAGCCACGGCGTCGTTCGCTATGCTGGAATACTCATCACTGCTGGATGCACGCTTACTTTGTACAAACTTCTGCATAACACATTCTAACGGCATCCGTCACGGGACCGTTTCGGTACAAAGCTGCTGAACAGCACTTCGGCTGACATTCGTGTACATTCACAACGTGTGGCCCCACTGACTGAGAGTTCCGATATTTGGGAGATTGCTAAATTAAATGGAAGATGCGACGATTCACATCCTCGACCGTGCCAAATGCGGGCTTGTGGCTGGGCAGAGAATGCTGATTCCGACGCTCGCCGATATCGAGGCTGCCTTGCCACGGTTATCTCTGGGTGCTGTGACATCCGAGAAAGCATTCCGGGCATTGGTAGCGGAGCCCTTTGGAGCGGATGGTTGCTGCACATTTGCAACGAACAAAGCGCTGCGTGCGATTACGGAAGGGGCGTGTGCGCAGCTGGCGGCTGGTGTTTCCGAGGGGGATGTTCTTCCATTTTGGAGGGTCATCACTTCCCGGAGCACCATCGCAACGCGACTCAGTCTCGATGCCGTAACGCTGCGGCAGCTTATTGCAAACGATGTCGGTTACTAAAACGCCTTTGGCATTCCGTACGCACATCCAAGTCTGTAGTACCCCGGTAAATCTACAGGGCTTAGCCTGCTTTCAAGGTAGAAGCCTCACCTAGATTCGATTGAAGTTGGTAAAAGTACTGTAAAGACTACGCACATCCATCCGTATAATAGTTACGTGTTACAAACGTCAGCAATCGGCATGGAAGGTGCAAGTGGATTCACTGTGAATCGCTTTGTCCTCGCCTGCCGCAACATCATCCTGCTTTTAGCAGTGGTGTTTACGCTGGCGGCGATGCCTGCAAATGCACAGGATTCCCTTGTGCTCGAGAGTAGCATCCAGACAAATATGGTTACCGATGTGCTGGAATCGGATCCGCATGTCAAATCCTGTATGTGTGCTGACTGCAACCACATGAAGTGTTGTTGTAAAGCGATGACAGATTCCACGCCGATGTTCCGTCCGGTCTGCGCCCTTCCAAGCACAGAGCTTTTAAATGGTTCATCCTTTGCGCCGCGGTGTGCGAACGGAACCATTGGTCTCACCCTTGATGGCGGGTTTACTGCCATCCTCCAGGCACAGATTGTGTCTGTGGATGCATCGGCATCCCAGTGGTCATCCAGACCACCGCTTGCGCCTCCCCGAGGCTGATTCCATTTCCTGACGTAGCTTGGTTGACATAGGCAGCGCATCCCATAGCGTTTACGGATTCTCCGTGCCTGTCCCGGTCCCGTTCGTCAGATGAATCATTCCCAACACCATTTTTGTGCCATGACTTTCTATTGGCACGCCTCCCCGTGGCCGCCTCAGTCACTCTGATGCCACACAGGATTTCTCTACAATGAAAAAATCAGCCTTTACGCTCATCGAGCTCCTCGTCGTTATCGCGATCATCGCAATCCTCGCCGCCATCCTCTTCCCGGTCTTTGCCCAGGCCCGTGAGAAGGCCCGTGGCATCTCTTGTGTGTCGAATGTCAAGCAGATCACGGTTGCCCACCTGATGTATGCGCAGGACTACGATGAGGGCCTGTTCGGCTACTATGCCGCGCAGGACCGCAAGGCGCTTCTGTATCCTTACATCAAGCAGGGGAAGAACAATGCGGACCGCTCGAGCATCGATATCTGGCGCTGCCCATCCAATGCGCAGCCAACGCTTGGCGCATCCTATGGCTTTAATGTCAACACCAACTGGGCATTCCTGAGTGAGTTTGCAACCGTTTCGGAAACCGTTCTGATGTCGGACAGCGGTCTGAACGACAAGAAGGCTCCGGTTGCGGCGACCCACTTGTGGCCACCATCCCGTTTGGGCTCCGGCGGTGGCGAGAGCCGTCCTGTGGCACGTCATACCGAGTTTGTTTCGGTCGGCTTCCTGGATGGCCATGCGAAGGCCATGAAGATGACGCGTCCGTTCTACCCAGGTGTCGTTGGTGTTTGGACGGGTAATGGAATCACCGATCCTAACGACCCTAACTACGTCGATCAGCTCTGGGACAAGCTTTAATGTTTTCCGGTCCACGTCTTTTCCAAAAGCCACAGGCTGCCCCGGTGAAAACCCGGGCAGCTGCGTGGCGGTTTGAGGCCCGTCCACGTCAGCCATTTGCTTTGCCAGGTGAGTCGCATGACCCAAGTATTGTCCTGCGTGCTGCTCGTGCGCTCACAGTGGTTGGAATTGTCGAGCCGCCGGTAGACAAGACGGCGGCACCTGTGGCCGCAGATCCGAATGGCCACGGGCATGGTGCAGCAAACGGCATTTTGATGTCATGGACCAGCCAGGATGGCGGGGATTCCTTTGATGAAGGTGTTGTGATCAGCGATGCCAAGTTTGCCGTTTCCGGGCATGGCGAGACGGCTCCATTTCTCACATTGGGTCGTAAGGGGCTCTGTGTGGTGTTCGAGCAGAAGCGTCCGGATGGCAAGGGCAACGACCTGATGGCCTCTTGGTCGAGTATGGCATCGATGTGGACCAAGCCAGTTTGTATTGCTCCAAAGGCTGTTGCCAGCGGGAACAGCTATGCCAGTGTGGCAGCGGGTGCGGATGGCCTTGTCGCGGCCGCGTGGCTTGATAGCCGCGATAAGAGCGGCGGTGGGCCGCACGTCTTTGTTGCGATTTCGGAGGACGGCGGGAAGACCTGGGGGGATGCGTTTAGCGTTGCGGCGGGGGCGTGCCCTTGTT
>CAIWTR010000372.1 GCA_903915615.1 uncultured Armatimonadota bacterium | reverse complement strand
GGCATCACAGTGTGTACCCTTGTCCTCGGTAACATCGGAGAGACCGCAGTAGAAAGTCTCCTGCACCCGATGTTTGGGCGTGTCCCAGCCAGCATCCGGCACACGCTCACAAGCGGCGTATCGCTGACATTGGTGATGATGCTTGAAGTGATTATTGGTGAGATGGCGCCGAAAACGCTCGCCATCAAGCAAGCCGAAAAGGTAACGCTCGCACTCATCCTGCCTCTCACCATCTTTACGAAGATATTCCGCCCGCTGATCCTCCTGATGAATGTCATCGCAGGGTGGGTTCTCAGGCCATTTGGCATCAAGCCATCCGATGACCATGGTCACGGTGACTCGCTCTCCGCCGATGAGCTTCGCCTGATGCTCACTGCCAGCCGAAACAGCGGCACCATCCAAGAATCTGAATGGAACCTCGCGACCCGTGTTCTCGACTTCTCACATTCTCAAGCAAAGGATGTGATGATTCCCCGCCCCGATGTAACCTTTGTCGACTCTTCCCTCGCACTCCCGGAGATCGTCAGGCTTGTTTCAGCATCCGGACACACCCGCTTCCCGGTTATTCGAAACGGAAATCCCGATGAAGTTATCGGCATCATTCATGTCAAAGAACTTGTCAAGCTGACAGGCGAAGACATCACCCCGGCGCTCCGCAGTGTACTTAGAGTTCCAGAAACAAAGTCGACAGAGGCCCTCCTACGCACGATGCAGCGGATGCGAACGCATATGTCTGTCGTTGTAGATGAATATGGCGGAACAGCCGGAATTGTCACCATCGAGGACATCGTTGAGGAGATCGTCGGCGACATTCAGGATGAATTTGAAACCGACCTCCCCGAGCTCGTACGAGACAACCAAGCAGCGATAGTAGATGCCCGAATGACATTGGTGAAGCTCACAAGGCACTTTGAGATCACGATGCCCGAGAACGATGAAGACATCGAAACGGTTGGCGGTTGGATTCTTGCCAATGCTTCGCAGGCGACCATCAAACCGGGAACAACCGTACCCTTTGGCGGGTATACGTTCACAGTAATCGAAGTCACCGGGCGACGCGTACGACGGGTACGCGTTTCAACAACTCTTCCTGGTGATGCCGAATCCAACAGGAATTCTGCCGATGCCTCCTAAGCAACAACCCGCAGCCTTGCCTACAAACTCTTTGGTTGATGACCTTATGGTAGCCCTTGGGCTTTCATCGCATCCGAATATCAGAGTGATTGAACGGTGTGTCGAAGCCGTTTTTGTATTGCTGATTTATTTCGCTGCTCGTGTGATGTTGCGAAGGCTTATTGAGAAAACCATCTCAACGTTACTAGCGCGCCACACATCCAGTGAGTCGAGAAACCAGGCACGCATCCAAACCCTAATGGGCACGATGGCTAGCGCATCGGACATGATTCTGTTCTTCGTAGCGCTGGTTGCATTGCTGTCCCTTGTAGGTATCAACATTGCCGGCATTCTCGGGACCGCGAGCGTTGCCGGACTGGCATTCGGATTCGGTGCACAAAAGCTGATCAAAGATGTCATCACTGGCTTTTTCCTCCTCATCGAGGACCAATATGCAGTTGGTGACTACGTATCGGTTGGCACGGTCACGGGTACCGTCGAAGATCTCGCCCTACGTATTACCCGTATCCGCGATGACGATGGACGTCTTCATACGCTGAGTAACGGGGATGTCATTCAGGTTTGTAACCATTCACGTGGTCCCCTGTCAGCGACGATTGACATAGGCGTTGCTCCGGATACAGACATCCATCAGGCAATCTCAGCCCTTGAACCGGCACTGCTTGAATGGTCTGTGACGACCGGACTGCCTGAAATGGCGCGGGTTGACGGAATACATTCCGCGGATGCAACGCGGGTCGCACTTCGCATTATCCTTAAAACAAACCCCGGACAGCGACCAGCGACACTTACACCGCGCCTACGCCAGATATGCCGGGATGCACTCACCGATGCTGGATTACGCCCCGCCTGATCCGCTCCAAGCATCTCCAAAGATACGTTCAAACAAATCTGTCCGGAAGATTCCCGAAGGGTCTACAGCACGCTTGAGTGCGAGGAATTGTTGCACGCGGGCTTCACCCAAGTAATCACTGATTCGGTCTGCACTCAGCGTAGCGTCTTTAGCGAAGTAAAATTTGCCGCCACTTGATAAGAGTAGCGCATCCAGCTCCGCCGCAAGTGCCCACACACGCTTGCGATTCGCTGCAGTCAACCGAAAATCGAGTGCGAGTGAAAATCCATCCACCGCATGGGTCATCAAAAATGGATCCATCCGATGTTGCTTGAACACCGCAAGATACGGGACAAGTCCGGCATTTTGGCAGCGCTCAAGAATTGTCTTAAAGCACTGCTTGGCACTGCCTGCAGGAACAAAGGCTTGATACTGAATGAGGCCTTCATCACCATATGCCAGCTTCCAGTTAGGCACGTAATCGAGGAGAAAGGCGAATCCCGCATGGGATTCCTCATGAACGACGCCATCCTTTAGCCGGGATGCCGTCGCTTTCGCCCAGTTTATGAGTTTCATGCCAGTGTCATTTACAAAGGGCTTCATGAAGCGCCAAAGGATGGATTTCGGGATGATACCGAAGATGTTATCGGGCAGATCCTGAGCCTGAACGCGAAGCGACTGGGTGGGGTTCGTGCTTGTGACGTAGTTGGCCTGATGCACTTGCCCGCGGCCGAGACTATCTCCCGATGCAAACGCATCAATCCAACCGACAAGATAATCGGCATCCGGGATGCGTTGCTCAAAGATCGTGAACATATGGTCGATGTTCTTGGCGTATATGGGGTCAACGAGAAGCTTGCCCGAGTACACACGCTTCATTTGCAGGACAACCCGCGTGATAACTCCAAGCGAACCAAATCCCCCGATAACCGCGTGAAAAATCTGGGACTGCATGGTTGGCGAACATGTTAGACACTGACCATCGGCAATGATGACATCAAGCTCAGTTACATGCTCACCAATGGTTCCAACTTTGAAATTGTTCTTTCCATGGATGTTCATTCCAAGGGCACCAGCAAGCGTCGGAGCCATCGTCCCCGATACCACAGGGGGCCACCAGCCATCACCGATACAGTATTTCCACAGCTGCTCAATGGTCACGCCGGCTTCACATTCGATAACACCTGTATCAGGATTCCAGTTGAGAACTCGATTCAGCCGGGTGATATCGAGTATGAGTTGCTCAGATCCTAAACTCGCATCGCCGTAAGACCGACCTGCTCCACGGAGAACGACTCTGTGGTTATGGTGTTGTGCAAACGAGATGACTTCCCGGACACCATCGACTGTAGATGGACGAAACACATAACCTGCAGCGGCTTTGTTACGTCCCCAGGCTTCTATCGTTTCTAACCGGGATGGGTCGTAGCGATGAACATCCATTTAGATGTCCAACCGTTGGAAGATTGCTTGCGGTACCGACCGAATAACAGCCATCAAGACTTTCCAAACGCCAGGCACGTACGCAACTGCAGTTCCCTTCCGAGCATGATCAAGGATTAAGGAAGCAGCCTTCTCGGCGGTGATGATGAGAGGCAGCTTTGACAAGCCCTCGGTCATCGGTGTACTGACTGGACCCGGTTTGATGGTAACAACGCGGACACCCTGAACAGCCAAGCGGTTGCGCAGCGCTTCTAGATAAACCGTAAAGCCTGCTTTTGTTGCCGCATAGACCGGTCCACCCCGTCGTCCACGGTCGCCCGCCACAGATGAAATGCCGACAATCGTTCCGGACTTCAGGGATTGACATCGGAGGGCAACGGCGTTCAACCACCGAACCGCGGATGTAAAGTTGACATCTATGGATTCCAAATCCGATATCGTCGGATACTCATCCTTACCTACACGCGGCATAATGCCCGCGCAGTAGATGTAGAGGTCGCAGCCCCCTAATCGCTCACAGATGTCGGAGAGCACTTGGGATGCATCCGAGGATGCAGTCACATCCAGAACAACGGGAAGAACAGAGTCTGGGAACTCTGCAGCAAGCTGATCAAGCAATGACTTACGCCGAGCTATCGCGGCTACCTTGACGCCTGACTTGGCGAGGTTACGCACAAGCTCAGCCCCAATACCAGTGCTTGCTCCAAACACAATCGCATTACGGAATGCACTCATATTGCTATTTCAACCTTTTGCCCCAAACGGGATGATTCAACCGCATAGAGTACCATCGCGAGTGACCAGATGTTGTCGGTACAAAGACCCATCGGCTCGGTCCCCTGTTCCAGTGCATCAAGAAAGTCATTCAGACTGCCAGCAATACCGACAAATGGGAGGTCGTCTATGGCCCAGTCCGATTTAACGGTCTCTCTGACAAACCCGCTATCGCCGACAACTTTGTCAACAATAACCTTGACCATACCATCCCACGTAACGGTGCCTCGAGGACAGATCGCCCGCCAGCAGGCCTCCCATTCGGTCTGATGACCTTCCGCAGCCCATGATCCACGGTATGAGAAGCGGATTCCGTTTTCAAACTCGAAGGTAGCTAATGCTGACTCATCTCCTGAATACCAAGACCAAGGAACGCGAAACGAATCACAATACACCGTAAGCGGCTTGGCACCGACTAGGTACCTTGCTGCATCGAAGGTATGAATGGCCATGTCCTTTAGAAGCACATCGGGCATCTCATCACGAAAGCCACCAAAGTGTGCTCCGATGAAAAAGTCTGCTGTCAGGATTGCAACACCACCCAGACTTTCGATGGCCTGCTTGAAAGCTACCAATCCACTGTCATAGCGACGGGATTGGCTAACCATGTAAAGCTTTTGCGCATCCGCTGACGCGGCTAGCATCCTGTGTGCGCTCGCAAGTGAGACCGACATTGGCTTCTCACCGAGCACTGCAACGCCATGCCCAAGTGCTGTTACCGTGACTTCCTCATGTGCCTCAGGGATGGAAACATCGATGACAAAGTCAGGCCTCGTTACAGTGAGTGCGTCCGTCACAGATATGAAGTCACGGATCTTCGTGGCATCATCAATGTCAAGCTCGGAGATCGCCTGCCGAGCCTTGCCATCGATAACATCTACCCAGCCAACCAGCTCAACCCTGTGACTCGTCGAGAGAATGTTCTTGGCCCACGCACGACCCATTCCTCCAGCCCCTACCAACACAGCGCGATGAATCAAGCTACTTGAACCAACCCAAAGGCGAATTTGGGCAGGACTGTGTTGAGTAAACGTTCGTTGCTACTGGCGCAGCCCACCGCACCGCATTCCCGATCACCGTACGAATCTCGGATTGATAGTAAACAGGGTACGTTTCATGCCCTGGCGAGAAATAGAAGATACGTCCCTGGCCTCGCGTCCAGCAACATCCGCTTCTGAACACTTCTCCTCCAGCAAATGACGAAATGAAGATGAGCTCATCCGGTTGAGGAACATCAAAGAACTCACCATACATTTCCTGCTGCGGAACTTGGAAGACCTCAGGTACATCTTGTGTAATCGGATGTCCAGGTCGAACCGTCCATACCGTTTCGCTATCATCATCCCGCCAGCGAAGTGCGCACGACGTCCCCATCAGTTTTTTGAACACCTTAGCAAAATGACCTGAGTGAAGGACAATCAATCCCATGCCACCAAGGACACGTTGATACACGCGTTCGACAATCTCATCGGAGACATCACCGTGTGCCATATGCCCCCACCAAGTAAGGACATCGGTGTCGGCCAGAACCGCTTCGGTCAAGCCGTGCTCCGGTTCATCCAAGGTAGCTGTCCTCACGACACAATCATCCCCAAGTCGCTCTTTGATGCCCGCGGCGATGACTGTGTGCATGCCATCAGGATAAACCGAGCGAACCAGCTCAGACTCTTTTTCGTGTCTAAACTCACTCCAAACAGTTACACGTATTGACATATTGATTCCCTGATAAAAGAAAAGCCCGTGCGATGCACGGGCAGAGGACTATTTTCGGTCCGTCAGACTTTGCCATTGCCACGCAGTGGAATCCGGTCTGAACTGATAGTCGAGGAAAATGATGCCCATAAGGAACACCCAGATGAATCCTAAGGCTGCCCACAGCCAAATGAGTCTGGTTCCGCCCTTTACATTCATAAAGTTCAACACCACCAGCACAGCCTTCACCGTAGCAACGATAAGAGCAATGACAATGTTCCAACCAACCCAGTTCCACATCTTGCTGAGGTCAATGAAGTACAGAATAACCGTAACGACCAACAAGCCAAGAAGTGCAAAGTACGTACCAAAGTAGAGGCTCAGCTTTGGGTGAGTAATTCTCTCGATTGGCGCGCCTTCAGGTGCAAAACCCGCACCGTGACCATGTCCAGAAGCCATGTCTTACCCCTTAAGAAATCAGATACATCAGTGGGAACAGGAAGATCCACACGATGTCAACGAAGTGCCAATACAGACCAACCATTTCCGTAGGCATGTAGTCATCAACCGCTTCATGCTTCGTCAGGTACATCAAGATCAATGTCACCATACAGATGATTCCGATGATGACGTGGAT
>CAIWTR010000371.1 GCA_903915615.1 uncultured Armatimonadota bacterium | reverse complement strand
GGGTCAGAGGAGGCTGAATCATTGGTTTTATTGACATCCTTCGCAATTGGGTTCCTGCGGTTATAATATCGGACGAGTAGGTTTGGTAGTTTTCAACGAAATTTGCCTCGGGAAAAGTGGTTTGCTTAATGCGACGCGTACAGGACATTTTTGGTCGATTCACAAGAAATCTAGGGATCGATCTTGGCACGGCAAATACCTTGGTACATGTCCACGGTAAAGGCATTCTTGTACGTGAACCATCGGTTGTAGCAGTTGACTCCAAAACCGGACAGATCCTTAGCGTCGGTTCCAGCGCAAAGCAGATGCTTGGTCGTACACCAGGTCACATTAGAGCCGTGCGCCCTCTCAAGGATGGTGTCATCGCTGATTTTGAGCAGACAGAGGCGATGTTACGCTACTTCATCGACCGATCGACGCGCCGCCAATGGTGGACCGCTCCGCAAGTGGTTGTCGGTATACCCAGTGGCGTCACGGAAGTTGAACGTCGAGCTGTTCTGGATGCGACCCGCAAAGCCGGCGCAAGAGATGCTTTTGTTGTCGAAGAGCCGATGGCGGCTGCGATTGGAGCTGGCCTCCGTGTCGAAGATCCACACGGGTGTATGGTGGTCGATATCGGTGGTGGAACGACAGAAGTCGCAGTCATCAGCCTTGCAGGAATTGTAACGAGCCAAAGCGTCCGGATCGCAGGTGAGAAAATCGATGAAGCTATTGTAAGCTTTGTTCGTCGATACCACGGAATGCTGATTGGTGATCGAACGGCTGAAGAAATCAAGTTGACGGTCGGTTCGGCTTATCCGCTGCAGGAAGAAGTTTCGATGCAGATTCGCGGGCGTGACCTCATCAGTGGGCTACCAAGACAAACAACACTGACAAGTATTGAGGTACGTGAAGCGATATCAGAACCAATTGCTCAGATTGTTGAAGCGGTCAAGCAGGCGCTTGAGCGTACTCCCCCAGAGCTTGCAGCCGACATCATGGATTCTGGCATCTGTCTCGCAGGCGGAGGGGCTCTCCTAAGAGGACTCGACGAACTCATCCATCAAGCAACCGAAATGCCTGTGTTTATTGCCGAGGATCCACTTACGTGCGTTGCGATGGGCTGCGGGATGATACTTGATGAAGTTGAGCGGGTCCCGGCACTTCGTCATGCACTGATTCACGCTAACAGTTAGGGATATACGTGATACGTCCAGCCAAATCAGGACCTGCACCCATTGCACCAAAGCGAATGCCTGCCTTGATGCTAGTCCTTTTTGTATTTGGTCTGGTTTTCCTGATGGCAACCGTACAAGCCCGTCGTTCTGGAAAGTCGAATGCAATTTTGGATGCGGTTGCAAGTGTGGCAAGCGTAGTTTCGACCGGCGGCAGGGACCTGATTGACTGGGGCGATCGCATGAAACGCTCGCTTACATCAGGGTCGGAGTTACTTGTCGAGCGTGATCGGTTAGTCACTGAAAATGGACAGCTGAAGCTCCAGATCGAACGCCTAAGCCAGGTGGAAACTGATTACATCAACTACCGCAACATTCTTGGGCTTCCGAATCTAAAGAAGGACACTGCAATCGTCGCCGATGTCAAATTTTGGTACCCATCCCTTGAAAGTGCATCCATTTCGATTGACAACAGTAATCAGAAAATCGTCCGTAATAGCACCATACGCACGACACAGGGGCTGATCGGAAAAGTTGTGATCACTGGCCCGTTATTTGCAAAAGTGCGGCTTATTCAGGATCGCGATTCTCATGTTGGCGTCAAGATTTTACGAAGCGGAACGTTTGTCGGGACAGGCATTCTTGATGGTCGTGGAGCCAATAAAGAGCCTCTTCTTCACTACGTGCGCCCAGAGCTGATGCTCGCTCCAGGTGATCAGGTCGTTACCAGTGGAGAAGGTGGAGTTTTCCGCAGTGACATACCCGTTGGAACGATTCGCTCGACATCGCTTGCGGTTGGCGGAACCGAGAGAGTCGCTGTTGTTGCTCCTAATGCCGACAATCCGGTGACCATCCGGACTGTGATTGCACTTCCACCAGTCGTTGGGTCTGACATTGCTGAGGATAAGCAATGAGATGGCAGGACGGGTTAGCCATCATCCTGATTGTTCTCTCAGCGGGACTTCAATCGGCGATTTGTGGTGGTTCAGCGATTACTGTCTTAGTGAATTTGCCGATGGTAGCGCTGGCCTTATTATCGACTTACCAAAGAATACATGTGTTTTCCCTGATGGCGGCCCTTGTGATTACCCGTCTGGCAATTGGTACAGAGAGCATTCCTATAACGTTGTTTCGTAGTATCATCGCGACATACTTGTCCGTAAAAGCAGGCATGACTCTGATAAATCGCGGATGGCTTCTTGCTGTGATGACTGTCACAACGTGTTACTTGGTTGATATTCTCGCGGCAATCATTGCACATCCAAAGTATGTGTCAACGATTACGATGACGGATATCGTGGTTGCAGTGGTGTTTAATGCAGGTATTACCCTGCTATGTGCTATCCCATTGGAGCTCTACTATCGTAAGCAGCACATTCACGGTTTTTAGGCTTTTGGAGAATTAATGTCAAATCTTAGGTTCATCCCACTTGGCGGTGTTGGCGAAATCGGTAAGAACATGTATGTCTACGAGGTGGACAACGAGCTTCTTGTTGTAGACGCAGGACTCATGTTCCCGGATGAAAAACAGTTTGGCGTTGACATCATCGTTCCTGACATACGGTATCTGGTAGAAAATCGTGACCGTATTCAAGGAATCGTCATTACGCACGGTCATGAAGACCATATCGGTGCGCTTGGCCATGTGATTGCACTTTTGGGAAATATCCCAATCTTCGCTCCCCCATTGGCTGCCGCGATGATCAAGGGCCGCCTGCAAGAGCGCCGGGTTCTCGATAGCACTACAATTACGGCTTTTGGCCCAAATGATGTCGTCAAAATTGGTGGTTTCGAAATCCATCCAGTACGCGTTGCTCACTCCATCCCGGATTCATTTGCTCTCGTCATAAAGACGACTGCTGGGACGATTGTGCACACGGGTGACTTCAAGCTAGATCAAACGCCAGTCGATGGACAGACGTTCGATCTTCCAAAGCTTTGCCATCTCTGCGAGGATGGTGTTCTCGCTATTGTTAGCGACACCACGAATGTCGAACGTCCAGGCTTTGTTCCGAGCGAGAGAATCGTTGCCGATTCATTCCAGAGAATCATTGCGGAAGCCCCGGGGCGGGTCATCATTGCATCGTTTGGAAGTCAGATCCATCGTATGCAAATGGCAATCGATGCATCCCGTCGCTACAGCCGAAAAGTAGCTGCGATGGGCCGTTCGATGGTCCAGAACATCGATATCTGTGTCGATCTTGGGTACATCAACTTACCGGATGATATTCGTGTCCGAGCGGAAGACATCGATTCGATCACAGACAAAAACCTAACGATTCTTACCACTGGCTCGCAGGGAGAACCGCTCGCAGGTTTGTCCAAAATGGCAAATGGCGAGCACCGTTTTGTGACGGTTCGTAAAGGTGACACAATTGTCCTTAGCGCAACCCCGATTCCTGGAAATGAAACCGCTGTTTGGACGATTGTAAATAAACTGGTCGCGCTTGGTGCCAAGGTCATTTACGAAGGGATGATGCCTGTTCACGTAAGTGGCCATGGGTATGCGGAAGAACTCAGGTTGGTTCTAAACCTGGTCAATCCACAGTATGTCATTCCAGTTCACGGTGAAAAGCGGATGCTTGCTCTGTATGCACGCAATGCCATCGAGATGGGCTGGTTACGTGATGATGTTTTCGAGCTTTCCATTGGTGATGTTCTTGAGCTAAATGAAGTCCGTGGTCGTATTGTAGACAGAGTTGCCTGCGGTGCTGTGATGCTTGGTCAACGTGGAATGTATCCAGTCCACGAAGTTGTCATTAAGGACCGTCAGTTCCTTGCCGAGGGTGGCTTCGTTGTGTTGTCCATGGTCGTTGACCGGGAAACAACAGAGCTTATCGGTGGCCCTGAAGTCATTTCCAGAGGCGTTGCGTTTATGGAAGATGAGACGGATCTCGTACTTGAGATTATTGATACCGTCGCTGGAATCTTCAAAGAGTCTGACCCGGATGACATCAGAATGGCCGAAAACGGCAGTGATTCCGGTCAAAGCAGCTTGCCAAATGCCATTCGTGTTCAAGTGCGTAAACTGATTGAGAAGCGCACTGGTGTGCGCACGAATGTGTTATCTACGATCATCTATGTGTAGACGTGACATCCTCCCTTGGCTGATAAATCCGGGGGAGGAAGTTCGTTGCAAACTGGAACCATTCATTGAAGATGTGTTGCTCCCGGAGAGCATCGTCAATACAAGCGATTTCCTGCCGCAGGGGCATTTGGACGCATTGGTTGCCTGCGGCCTTGTTACCATTGTGTCGGCGCCAAATGACATTTGGAATGTAAATGTCAGGTTTGCAGTTACAGAGCAGATTGCTTTTGGGTGCCTCGACACATGGTTTGTGATTACGCAACATTGGGGCGCATCGGCGATTGTCAACCGTAGTACCAAAGATGGTCTTGGGCTTTTTTGGGATAGACAAAGCCTTGTTGGTGTAGGTTTTGGTCATTTGCGTCGTGGCGTTGCCTCTCTCAAAGCACAGCTCGCTGGCAGTGAGTTATCGGTGAGTGGCTTTGCTCCATGGGTTACCGGTTCGGGATGGCTGTCATGGGTTGTATATGGTGCTACTCTTCCAGATGGTGACCACGTTTACTTCCGATTACCGCATATTCCCGGTGATGGATACAGCATCGGTGATGCGCAGTCGTTAGCGGCGGTGAGCCGGACGGATACGCGTGAGGTTACGCTAAACCTAAGCGTGGCCGCAGCCCACGTGCTTGATGTCAGACCTTCTACGGATCTTTCCAATCAGGATGAAGTAACGCTTGTTACATCTATGGCACCAATTCTCGGACTGATTGCGAGATGCCTTTACGATTGGAACAACGAAGTCAAAGCCGACAACCGCGAGACATTTCAGCGGTTGTTCGATGCGTTTTGCAAAATGCGATCCGATGTGTACGCATTGCTTACCGATATTGGAGCACTCTCCGTGAGTGATCGCGTCCGAATGCGCCAAGACTTACATACATTGCTGGAAACGATAGTTCATGTTTGGTCATTATCATCCGGCGGGCAGTCAAACAGTGCCGGGATGTTGGTCATAAGACGAAGGCAGGAGGCTGCATTTTTCAGGGTTTTTCAACAAACAAAGACTCTTAAAGATGCAGCCATCACAAGTGCCCTCAGTCAGATCGCTGGCTAGTCGCGCGATTTGCTTTCTCTGACTCGCCACACTGAACCAGAGAAGTCATCGGTTACATAGAGTGCGTCATCGTTTCCTAATGTAACGCCCACTGGTCTCCCCCAGACGCCCTTGTTGTCAACAACAAATCCAGTCATGAAGTCTTCGTACATGCCTTTGGCTTTGCCCTTGCTCAGAGGTACGCGGACGACTTTGTAGCCTGTGCGAATCGAGCGGTTCCAGGAGCCATGGAGCGCAACAAAGAATGAATCTCGATAGGCTTCCGGCAGGCCATCATTCACGTAACAAAGGTCTAGCGCAGCTGAATGGCTTTGGAAGAGAACATCGGGGATGATTACCTTGTCAGCTAATTCGGGTTTCTTGCCTGCGTGGCGTGGATCCTGATGAGCGCCGATGTAGTAGTAGGGCCAACCGTAGAACCCGCCTCGTTCCACATGGGTCATGTAATCGGGGACCAAGTGATCTCCGAGACCATCTCTTTCATTGACTGCTGTCCAAACCTCATCGGTTTTTGGATGCATCGCCAGACCCACTGGATTACGAATACCAGATGCATAAATGCCTCTCTCAACACCGGAAACTGCATCGTATTCGAGGATGGCAGCGCGTCTGGCTTCGTTTTTGTTTACTTCAGGGTCATCAACATTTGAGATGGAGCCAACGGACACATACAAGGTCTTGTTGTCTTTGCTTAATGCCAAGTCACGGGTCCAGTGTCCGCCTCCACGCAGCTGCCCACCGCCTGGAATGTTATTTATGAACGGGGTTGGAGTCTCCGTAGCAACAAGGTCACCGTTTGTATACGGAACCCGAACGACAGAGTCGGTATTGGCGATAAGGAGAAACTTTGGTTTCTTACCATTTGGGTAGAACTGAAGTCCAAACGGGCGTGTCAGACCAGACACGTAGGTCGAACGAACTTCAAGTGCCCCATCCTTGTTAGTATCCCGAAGAACAATGACCTTTCCAGTGTAGCTCTCTGTAACAAAGAGGTCTCCATTGGGAGCCGTCACAATCACGCGGGGCTGAGCCAGGTTATTTGCGAACTGTGTTACTTCAAAGCCTTTGGGGACGACGGGAAGTGCTCCAGTAGGTCGTGCGACCCAACCCGGACCGTTATCCACACTTGGCGTGTCGTTTGGTTTAGGCAAATCTGCGGGAGTGATATGGCGGGATACACCTGGCCGATCGGTTGTCCAGTCCCCCAGCGCCATCTTTCCAGTCAGAGTTTCCAAAGGCAACCTGGTTGCGCTCGCGGTGTACACCAAACCACATGCAACAACAGTGAAGAGAGATTTTTTCATAGGTCCTACTTTACCCAATAAGCAGCAATCAAAGAAATGGTACTATTCCTAGTGGAAAACAATGACATTCACAGCTAAAGAAGACTACGGTCTGCGTGCGGTCCTTGACATCGCTGTTTACTCTAAAGGTGAGCCTGTTCAGGCGAACGAGATAGCAGCTAGACAGAACATCCCTGATCAGTTTTTGGAGCAGGTTATCGCTCAGCTGCGACGTGGTGAGGTGGTTCGCTCCATCCGTGGAAAGAGTGGCGGCTATCTTCTGACCCGAACGCCCGAACTAACGTTTCTTGGGCAGATCTTGCGCTCACTCAGCGGTTCATTGGTTCCTGAGTCTTTGATGGACACCCAGAGGGCATCGACTGTGGAAGGCCAGGCCGTCGTAGGAATATGGCGTGACATCGATCTGCAGCTCAGGTCACATTTAGATGATGTCTCGGTGGCAGACATTATCACCCGCATCGAAGGTAACGACTCATCGTTCATGATGCACATCTAACTAAAGTTTAGGAGTCCTCGAATGCCAATCTACAACAATGTTTTAGAGTTAGTTGGAAACACACCTGTCGTTCGTTTGAACAAGCTGGTTGAAGGCCTTGATGTTGAAGTCTTGGTCAAGCTTGAGTACTTGAATCCTGGCCTTTCGGTCAAGGACCGGATTGGTGTGAATATGATTGAGGAAGCGGAGCGAAGCGGCCTCATCACACCTGGTAAGACGACGATTATCGAACCGACCAGTGGAAACACGGGTATTGCGCTCGCATTTGTTTGTGCGGCCAAAGGGTATAAGTTAGTCCTTTGTATGCCTGACACGATGAGCACTGAACGCCGAATGCTCCTCCGTGGTTATGGTGCATCGATTGAGCTCACAGAGGGTGCCAAGGGTATGCGAGGTGCGGTGAATAAAGCTATGGAGCTGCACGAAGCGGATCCAGAGAACACGTTCATCCCCCAGCAGTTTGAAAATGCTAACAACCCTGCAATCCACGTAAAGACAACGGCACGTGAGATCATCCGTGACCTGGATGGCAAGCTTGACTTCTTTGTCTCTGGCGTTGGTACCGGAGGAACGATCACTGGGGTTGCATCGGTTCTAAAGGCAGAAATTCCAGATGTAAAAGTCATTGCAGTTGAGCCGAGTAACTCCCCTGTTATTTCTCAAACGCTTGCTCATATCCCTGTTGCGCCGGCTCCACATAAAATTCAGGGTATTGGCGCTGGGTTCATCCCTGGAGTGTTGAACACTGCTCTGATTGATGAAGTCATCACGGTGAGCAATGAGGCAGCGGTTGAAACTGCACGCGACGCTATGCAGCGTGAAGGTCTTGCCGTGGGAATCAGTTCAGGAGCAGCCATCCGTGCTGCAATCGAGCTGGCTCATCGCCCTGAAAACAAGGGTAAGCGCATTCTGGCCATTGTTCCATCCAACGCAGAGCGGTACTTATCTACAATTTTGTTCGACCATTTGCGCTAATTTTTGTAATATTTGATGTCTTCCGTACGATTAGTAAATGTGTTGGATTTGGATAGCGCCAGAGACGTCAATATGCTACAATCGCCGGGTTGTTAAAAGTGGCATTCAACGTAATGCTGCTCCCTGCTCATTGGAATCCAGTGAGCCGCGACAGACCATAGGGAGGGTGTATGAACGTATCATACGAAGCAATGTTCTTGATTGACTCCGGACTTGTTGACGAGCAGATCAAAGCTGTTGTCGAGAAGTTCACCGGAATCGTCACAAAGAACGGTGGAGAGATTGTTGATGTGGATGTTTGGGAGCCTCGTAAGCTCGCCTACGAAGTAAAGGGTCGTGAAACAGGTCGTTTCATTCTCATTAACTTCATTTCAACTGCTGCTGTAAAAAACGAGTTGGATCGTATTTTTGGAATCGCTGATGAGATTCTGCGAAGTATGATTATCCGCCAGGATCCTCGTGCAGATGTTCGCCCATCACGTGCACGTGCAGCTGAAGCTGAGCGTCGTGAGCGTGATGCCGCGGCGCGTGCTGCGAATATGGCTGAAGCAGTTGTTGTCGAGCCAGTGGTTGTTGAAGCACCTGTTGTTGTGGAAGCACCTATTGAGACCGCACCTGCCGAGGCATCCAGCGAAGAAGCATAGTGTCTTCCATCGCGCTGTTCAGTAGCCAACACTGCATCTCTGATGCATCAATCAACTTAGGAGACAAAGAAATTTGAACCGTGTGATATTGATTGGCCGCTTGACCGCCGATCCAGAAGTTCGCTACACACCAAATGGTGTGCCTGTTGCAAGTTTGCGTATTGCCGTGGACCGGCCCCAGTCCAGTGAGTCTCGTGCTCAGGGACAGGAAAAGCAAACAGACTTCATCGATTTGACCGCCTGGAGGCAGTCAGCAGAATTTGCCGGGAAGTATCTTGGTAAAGGACGCTTGATTGCTGTCGAGGGAAAGCTGCAAATCGAAGAGTATCAGGCTCAAGACGGAACCCGTCGAAAAGCCGCGAAAGTTGTTTGTGACAATATCCGACCATTGGATAAGGCTCGTGAAAGTGGTGATTCGGGGGATGGTGGCTATTCACAAGAACGTCAACCATCCAGCGGATACTCACAGCGCCCGCCGGTAAATATGCCGACTTCATCAGGTTTTGATGAAGACGATATTAGTGATCCGTTTGCAGAGTAAACGGATTGTGAGGTTACTATGTCAGCAATGAGACCAGCAAAAAATCGAAAGTTTAAGAAACCAAAGCGCAAGGTTTGTTTCTTCACCGTCAACAAAATTGAATTTATTGACTACAAGAACATCCAGCTGTTGCGCCGGTTTATCACCGACCGCGGCAAGATTCTTCCACGCCGTACAACCGGAACCAGTGCCAAGTACCAGAGAATGCTTTCGCAGGCTATCAAGCGTGCACGCGAAATCGCGCTTCTGCCGTTTGTCGCTGACAACCATTAGTTAAGAATCCGTTCAAAAGAAAGGGAGGCTACATAGAAATATGTGGCCTCCCTTTTTGTTTATGGTTGATACCAATCCGCAAATTGGAAAAGGTTTGCCTCTGATGACACCGCATCTTGATCTCATCAGAGGCATCCGGGTTACTTACGTGTGGACTTAATGAGCTCCAGTAAGTCAGCTGGTACCGTTTTCAGCACAGATGTAGCCTGCACAATATCGACACCCACGACGTTCGTCCCAACAAGCGCTGCCATCTTACCGAATTCGCGATTGTTGACCAGGTCAGCTGCCTTCATACCGACTCGCATTCCGAGAACGCGGTCAAACAAGGTTGGCGCACCACCACGATGGACATGACCGACAACCGCATGACGGCTCTCCCAGCCCGTTCGCTTCTCGATCTCACTTGCCAGGTATTCTCCAACGTTTCTGTTGGAGAGGTTTACGTGACCAAATGAATCCACAACGGCCTCGGTATCGTCAGTTGGAATATTGGTTCCTTCGGATGCAACTATAAGCGCATACTTCTTGCCACGTGCACGGACACTGTTCAGGTGAGCACACATCGCCTCAACGTCGAGTGGTTCTTCCGGCAACGTCACCCAATCAGCTCCGCCTGCCATACCGACATACCAGGCAACCCATCCTGCATGGCGTCCCATGACTTCCAGGACGATGACACGCCTGTGTGAGCGTGCTGTGTCACGTAGCCGGTCGATGGCATCGAGGCCAACCCCAGCAGCCGTATCAAAGCCAAAGGTAAAGTCTGTACAGCTAAGGTCATTGTCCATTGTCTTAGGAACGCCGACCGTTGGAACGCCATGCTGTGAATACAACTTTGCGGCAACACCAAGGGTGTCTTCGCCGCCACACGCAACAATCGCATCAAACTTTGCGGACTTGATATTGGCCAAAACTGCATTCAAGTCATCAGGGTTCTTGAAGGGATTCGTTCTGGATGAACCAAGCATGGTCCCACCCTGATAGATGATCTCTTCAACATCAGTCAGTCCCAGTGGCTCGTAGTTGGCTTTGACCAAGCCTCTCCAACCCTCTTGAATTCCAACGAACTCAAATCCTAGGTCAATTCCACGATACACAACACCACGAATTGCCGGATTGAGTCCTGGACAATCTCCACCACCCGTCAAGATTCCAACTTTCATTCTAATCCTCCACTAAATGTCATTTGCGTGCGGAACAAGCAATCCATACTTGCCATCAGCACGACGATACAGGAGCTTGATTTCTCCTGAGTCGATGTCCTGAAAGAGGAAAAAGTCATGATCTGACAGTTCCATTTCCAGGACAACTTTGTTTAATTCCAATCGACGTATTGGAAAGTGTTTCTCACGCACAACCAAATCTGCCGGGTTTCGATCCGGAGTTACAGGAGACTGATATTTAGCTAATTGTGACTCAAGAAAGTCAGCAGCCAAGATAACAGCTTCCATCATCGTTGATCCAAGCTTTTCACACCTAACGGTCATCCCATCAGCAACAATGACCAACTCCGCTTTGAACCAGTCATTCTTCTTTCGAATTGATATAACGGATGAATCTGTCCGGCTAAAGCGGCGTGTAAGAGTGTTGATTCTGTCGATAACGAGAGCTGAATCCACATCGGTAACAGCCACTTCAGAATCAATGATGGGAATGTTCATCTAGCGATACACCATGGCAACAGCGTGCGCAGCGATTCCATCCCCGTTACCTAGTGCTCCTAAGCCTTCATTGGTTGTAGCCTTTACACTGACCTTATCAATCGACACATCAAGTAACTTGCTAATATGTGTCCGCACTTCATGGGCTCTTGGCATCAGTTTAGGGGCTTCGGCTATCACCGTTGCATCGATGTTACCCACTGTCCAGCCATGCTCCTTGAGGAGTTGGTTGACTTCGATGAGAAATTCTGATGATGCACGTCCCTTGTGGCGAACATCAGACGGTGGAAAATGAACCCCGATGTCGCCAAGAGCTACAGCCCCCAACAGGGCATCACAGATAGCGTGCAGCAAGACATCTGCGTCGGAGTGCCCTAGAAGTCCAATACTGCTTTCAGTAAAGTGGATTCCCCCTAGGTGACACTCACGTGTTGTTGATGTCTGATGAATGTCATATCCGAAGCCGGTTCTATATTCCATTTGCTTAGATGTCCGTAAGATTTGACCAGCGAGCGCGATGTCAGCTGCATAGGTAACTTTTATATTATTCCGGTCGCCGGCTACATGAACAACTGGCTTTTCCAACAATGTTGCCATGTGGGTGTCATCCGTGACATCAACTGAACGTAGATTAGCAATGGACTTACCAGCTCTCCAACAGGACAATCGGATAACCTGGGGAGTTTGCAGCGCAGTGAGGTTTGCCCTGTCAACGCGTTCTGTTTCACGATGATCACGTGTTCTAACGAGGGTCTCGACGACTGGAAGCGACAAACACGCACAATCGTTTCCGCGTGCGGCAGTACACACTGCGTTAATCAAAGCGGGAGTGATACATGGACGCGCTCCATCATGGACGGCGATATATTCCGTATCAATCGCATCACACGCGTTGCTAACAGACTCCATTCTGGTCGCTCCGCCAAGAACAATCGACACTGGCTTAGTGAGATTTAGCTTGGACACAAGGTCAGAAAGTTGGTCAAACCTGTCGCTTCGGGTTACGAGAGTGATCGCGGAAATTTCAGCTGCAGAATCGAATGCCTCAATGCTCCACTGAATAAGTGGTTTGCCATTGAGAGTGACCCACAGCTTATCTACGTTCCCGAGGCGTTCGCTTCGGCCCGCTGCCAGAATCACTGCGTGTATCTGTTCCATGGTCCTCATCCACCGGATCTGATTTCAAGAATGCGAAAATCATCTTGCCTGCGGTTGTTTGTAGCAGTGATGAGACAGTGACATCGACGGATTGTCCAATCAGTCTTCTGGCTCCTTCTACAACAACCATGGTGCCATCATCGAGGTAAGCCACTGCCTGGTTGTGGTCACGCCCTTCGCGTACCAGAGAAACCTGCATGTCTTCTCCTGGCAGGACGACTGGCTTCAATGCATTTGCAAGTGCATTTATGCTCAACACAGTGATGCCTTCGAGCTCTGCTACGCGCTGCAGGTTGTAGTCATTGGTAACCAGCTGTCCGGAAAGAGCCCGTGTAAGGCGGACCAAGCGTTTGTCAACTTCCTCGGTACCCGGTGCATGCTTATCCATGGTTCGTACAACCAATGGAAGTTCCTTTTGCATTTGGTTGAGGATATCGAGGCCTCTGCGCCCCCGAACGCGCTTGAGAGAATCGCCAGAATCTGCGATGTACTGAAGCTCATCGAGGACGAAACCTGGAACATACATCGTTCCACGCAAAAAGCCAACTCTGGCTACATCGGCAATACGTCCATCAATGATGACATTGGTGTCCAGAACATACACCGTGTCTGCATTGATAGGATCCTCTTTGGAACCAGGTGCGGTTGAGAGCCCTTGAAACTCTTCCTTCATCGATGATGTCACCGATACACAGAAGTACGTGATGACTGAGCCGATAAGAAGCGTAATCGCAAAGGCGGCGAGCTTTTGGTTGTTGAGGGCTACAAAAATTGGAATCGCGATGACCGCGGACAACACAAGTCCAACGATCAGTCCACCGCCAATAGCCAGTTTGTCCTTGGCGGACATCTGCCGTAGAGAATCGCCTTGTTTTTCCAAGCGACTGAATATGGTCCGGCCAAGCTCAAATCCGATGATTAGCCCGGATATAAGAAAGACCACTCGGTACACGGGGTAGACCCACGCATACGAGAGGATTACATCAAAACGTTGGCCTTTGAGGTAGCCTAGGAAAATCTCTGCGCCCTGAAGGGCTAACAGCGACGTGATAGAGGTAAGGAGTGCGGTGAAAAGTAACCGCCAAACCTTGTTGTTCACTGATCAGATATCCGACTATCGACCAGAACCCCGAACGACGCGTAAGCGAGCTTGTGCCCGACGCATTGCGACTGCAGCACTATCGCGCTCTGATGCATCCGCAGATGCCAATAGCTGTCGCGCTTTTGCCAATGCATCCTCGGCACGGTTAGCATCGATTTCATCTTCAAACTCGGCTGCATCCGCGAGGACCGTTACACGATCACGCGTGACATCCAAACATCCACCTGAAATCGCCAAACGGCGTACCTGTTGGTTATCGAGGCGAATGACACATTCACCCGAGCCAAGCATGGCCAATAACGGTGCATGGCCCTTTAAAACGCCAAGCGAACCGTTCACGGTCGTAACCTGTATTGACTCTGCATCAGCAGAGAGTACTGTACGTTCTGGAGTAACAATGTTGACTGGAAACGATGCTGCCACGTTATAACCCTTGGAAATTAGTGACTGTATGGTACCACGACAGCCCTATTTAGGATTCGCTACAGTTAGCGGAGGAACAGGAATTTCGCTCCCATTTGGCTTTGTCCCATCGACAGACAACATAAATGCATCTAGGTCACATTCGCCATCCGCGATGAAGTCTATAACATGGTCACCAGGCACGAGCTCGATGAATCCACCTGAGAACCATGCTAGTCCATTCGGGCCATAAGGAGATCCAACCGAGGATGCCTGATTCACCCCTACCCCGGCAAGAGACTTTCCATCAATACGCATCCGCAACTTACCGGCAGCAGCGTAGTAGGTGCTGAACTGCGTTTTGGAGTTCACCCTGAGCGTATACGATGCAACCGCTTCCTGCTTACCCAGAGGATTACGGCTGACATGTAGGACTCGTCCACCAGAAGATGACTGATTACTTGAAATGCCATCCCATGTATGCGTCATCCGCAGATTTGGCATCCCTTCAGCTTCGATGTAAAGAAACGAGAATGGACGTAGCATCTCGATCATCTTCTGGTTAGCATCGAGAAGTGTCTGCACAGCTGAATACATTGCCTGTGGATTTTCATGGTCAGGACGTCCATCGAATTTTGACAGCTCAAGCTGCATACGCGCAGCATCCGGTATGTTCCGCTTACGCAGCTCGGCTACAAGCCGCTTGCTTTCATCGAGGGCATCCGTCATGGCTGCAAAGGGCACTGGCAACGAATTCCCGAATCCCTTTACGAGAACAGGCTCATCACTAATCGTAAGCTGCAGATTTCCCTTGTTCCGCACACCAGAACTTATGGGAAACCATGAAATCGGGGCTTTTTCGAGAGCTTTTGGGAGCTTAATCGTTACGACTGATGCACGTTTTTGCCCGACAAAGTAGAACGTGGATTGCTCGCCATCTGAGATTCCGTACGCCACCAAGCCATTCGGATAACGATAGATCCGCATCGGGCGTGGATCTGGCAGCCACCACGTTCCGTTCTCGAGTTGCTTGGCCTTCACTTTCAGGTCCATTGGTAGTGGAACAATCGCCATTTTGTCCGCTGGGGAAATCTGACCTCCAGAAATCCGATCCAAATTTACTTCAGGGTAAAAAACACTCGATGCACCTGCTGCGGCCCAGTTTGATGGCTGAACCGCTTGTGAATCAGCAAGTGTTGAGTCAACAACATTCCAGATATGTTTTCCAGATAAACCCTGGTCTAAAAGCCTTGGTGCAGCATCGATGACATTCCCAGATGAAACAAAGACACCGGAGAGACCTTTGTGAGCTGCTTTAACTGCGTTTACAGAGATGATCGGCACACGCATGCCCGAGCGCTGTATTGCTAATGCAGTGCGATCCTGTACATCACTCGAAAGACCATCGACAAATGCCGCAAGATCCGACCAGAAGATAGATGGCTGCGATTCACACTTTAAGACACGTCCCGTTCCGACGGGATCAATAAACCCTGCAACCCCTCGACCATCGAAGCTGAGAGGCAACAGACGTGCAAGCGCATCAAAGCTATCAACACGCTCTGTGCTATCCAACCGCCAAGATATCCGCGCCCCATCGAGCGTTGCGTACTTCTGCTTCAGATAACTTCCCCACGCCGTCCTAAATGCATCCGTGGTCGGAACTTTCCGGCGGTCTTCGATACGCGATAACACAGGGAGGTCAAATGGGTCCGTAAAGAAGCGAAGGTTCTTGCCGAAGCGCAAGCCCTCCAATGCCAACATCAGCTCATCCCGGAGCGTGTCGGTATCAGAAAAAAGTGTTGAATAGCCGTCAGATATGTCTACTTCTGGGACAAAAATGCCAACAACAGACCCTTCGATAGGATTTCGAAGTTGATATTCGGCGGTGCCTGCTGAAACTGTTTCTCTTGCGAAATCCATTATTTCGCCAGATTGCAAGGCAGTTACTGTCCAACAGCTGCGTAGCATCGGTAATGTCAGCGTAACGGGTTCTTTACCGAGTGATGTTGAGAAGCGTAAACGGCTTGGATGGATGATTGCAACGGGCTTGGCATACGTGGCGCGAGCCTTAAGCGAAATCCCGTAGCGTATATTTCGTGTCTCAAGCAGATCGATAATTTTTTGGAGTCTCGGCTTTGCAACAACGGTTATCCCGCCCTGAGGAAGCTGTAGCAGAACTGCGCTGTTACCCTTTTTGGCAACGGCATCGAGGTACTTCTCATCGGCAGCGAAACTTTCCTCTGTACCGAGAGCAAGGGACTGAGGTAACCATCTGTTACCAATAAGGCTCACCGGAGCCCCATCCCAAATCAGCTGCCCGCGATCATTGACGGACCACACAGCTGACTTCGTAACAGGGTCAACCTGCACATTTTGTGAATGTGAATCAAGAAAACCGAGCCCGGAAGGATTGGAAATGAACCACATCATGGTTACCAATGTCGGATGTAGAAGTCGCCCCAGCATCATGGCTACAATGTACCATCAGATATGAACGTCTCAATTGTGAGGATGGGTGTTGGACACTAGACTGCTGTCTGCGAGTCGGCAGATGATTGATCGGCAACGGAAACTTCGTGTCTCAGAGATTGTTGAAGGGAACTGGCTTCAGCCGCGGATCGCCATCACATTTGATGATGGACCGCATCCTGTCATGACCAGCCGCCTGCTGGACGAGCTGAAAAGGCTTGATGTAAAGGCAACATTCTTTCTTGTCGGAAAGCGCATGCGGTTTCATCCAGATCTGGTAACGAGAATGATCCTAGATGGCCATGAAGTTGGGAATCACACGTATAACCACGTACGACTTCCCTGCTTACCAACGACTGAGATTTTGGCTACGTTTGCGCGAACTGATGCCACGATGCGGATGATTATCGGCGGTAGTTCACGCTTGATTCGCCCGCCTGGAGGAGAGTACTCCCCTGCTCTGTCGCGCCGACTGGCAGCAAATGGCTACGTCAATGTTCTCTGGACATGCGATCCCGCCGACTACAAGCCAGGACGATCTGCAAGTGAGATCACACGCCTGATTCTCCGCGACATCAACCCTGGTGGCGTGATCCTTTTGCACAGCGGGTTACAAACGACTATTGATAGTTTAGCCGGGACTGTAGCTGCTCTGCGCAGCAGAGGGTATGCCTTCACAACGGTCACTGAAATGATTCTTAGCGGTGGAACGACGAATCAATCAGATCGCAATCCGGTAAGCCTGACTCGTGTTGACGATATTGCGGATGAAGTTGGTGCTGTATACGGCGACGCTACACGGTCTGAAGACTACAGCCGGAAGCTACGTGACTATAAATTAGATTTCCCTGGAACTACCCTGCAGCGATTACTGAATCGAACACGGGTGACTTACTAATTACTGTGCCGCTCGCCAGCCATGATCGCATCGCGTATCGTCACTGATGTACACGGCTCCGACTGAACAAGGCGCTCAGCGATCTCAATCACCGCTGGATAAAGATCACGGCGTACTAAGTCGCGACCTGCGGCCAGATATGCTGCGCACAGGTGGCGCTTGGATGATTCCATCAAACCAATAGCCAATCCCTCAACCTCGCCGTTGTCGAGTTTGTCATAAATTTGATGAACGATTGTCGCAACCGCAGTTACATCAATATCGGGAAATGTTGGAAGCAACTCATCGGGAGTACCACCGATTGACTCCGGAGTGGCCATCTGCTGCAGCTCAGCCGCCGCGCCGCGCAGCATGGCTTCCGATGCCAATATTCTGAGATACCGGCCGTAGTCTGACTTGCATACTGCCTCACGCTGCTCACTATGGTCTTCGCGCCATTGTTCACCATCGCCGGACACCAAAGCCTCGACATAGCTATCCTCAAGCCCAAGCCGCGCAGCAGCCACACCCATTGCAGCGTTCCGAAGGAGCGCAATGCCGCCGACTACCGAGGATGGCAGATAATTATGCATATACATTCGTTCGACTTGACGTAGCAACGTTCCTGCGCACAAATGTGCATTCATTCCATAATGCCGATCATTACCACTTCCACCGACGTTTCTAGCGCCCACAACAGTTGTCGCAATGACCACATCGTCGCTTTGTTGGAGACTCGCCAGAATAAGCCATTAAGTGGTTATGCCTACAGCTTCCAAGCTTCAGGAATCGCTCCAGCGCATGCTTTCGCATAAGGAGCTTGTAGGAAAATGAATCTCGATCATTTCCTTGTGCCAACTTTGTTTCAGCGCGTAAAGTTTCATTTCGATGCCGACGTTTATTCATTGTGTCAAAGACAACGCACCAGGATGAGTTGCCATCCCGGCCAGCACGCCCAACCTGTTGCTGGTAGTCCTCCAGTGTTGATGGCGGCTCCACATGAAAAACATGCCTTACATCGGATTTATCGATCCCCATACCAAACGCAATTGTGGCAACAAGAATTTCGGTTTGACCGGCTATGAATCGTTTCTGAATCTCGCCGCGGTCTGTGGTTGACATTCCTGCATGAAAACCTTCCACTCGGAGCCCAAGATCACAAAGCCACTTTGTTGTACGGTCAACGTATGACCTGCTATTGGCATAGATAATGACTGGGCCAACCCTATTACGAATCAGCATTTGGAGGTGATTGTCGCGATGCTCGGTGGCCTGATGCTCTACGGCCGTCAAGAAAAGGTTTGAGCGATAGATACTGCTTCGGATGACCGTGAAGCTTACCGGAAACATTGACATGAGGTCATTCAACGTACTTTCCGATGCCGTCGCAGTCATCGCTTGAATTTGCGGTTTCCCAAGCTGTTCCCAAAGACTTGGCAGCAATAGATAAGCATCACGAAAGGTGTTTCCCCACTCTGATGCACAATGGGCTTCATCGAGAACCAGTCGAATGACAGGTGCTGGAAGCGTCTGTGACCGGATGAAGTGAGATAGTTTCTCCGGACCAGTGTAGATAAGGCATCTGCCAGTGTCTACAACCGCTTGTGAGATTGACTTGGATAACATCCCGTTGTCTCCGGACAGGATGACAGTTGACTCTCTTAGTGCCGCCGGTAATCCGTTAACCTGATCATCGATCAGTGCAATAAGCGGGGACACAACAATGGTAATCCCTGTCGAGAGCATATAGGGAACCTGATACGTAAGGCTTTTTCCACCGCCAGTTGCTAGGATTCCAATGACATTGTCACCTGCAAGAACTGCATTAACGACTGGTCTTTGATGTATCCGAAGGCCAGGCTTTGAGAAATAAACGCGACAAATCTGATCTGCATCTTCCATGCATTACTAAACGAATTTTAAACTACGATTACTACACTTTCAGCAAAAAAAAAGAGGACCGAACGAAACGTTCAGTCCTCTTTACGAAAGCTACGCGCGACTAGTCACGTGCCCAGAACATCTCGCCTGGTTTCTCCGAAACATTCGCTCTCTTCAACACATCAAGGGCTTTGTGAAGACCTTCGCCGGTTGATTGTGTGCCATCTTCATGTTCGATTGAGAGAACATAGTCGTAATCAAAGATTCGGATGGTGCTGATGAAGTCTTTCCACCACTTCTCATCATGGCCATAGCCGACGCTGCGGAATACCCAGCTACGGCCCTTGATGTCACCATAGCTCTTGGTGTCAAGGTTGCCGTTGCGCGCAGAGTTTTGCGGGTCAATGAGTGTGTCCTTGGCGTGGCAATGGAACAAGGCTCCAGCCTCGGCGATTTCACGAACAGCAACAAGTGGGTCAATCCCCTGCCACCAAAGGTGTGATGGGTCAAAGTTTGCACCAATGTTGGTTCCTGCGATTGTGCGCAGCTTGAGGAGAGTGTCGTTGTTGTAGACGATAAATCCGGGGTGCATTTCAATCGCAAATCGTACGCCATGTTGGGCCAAAAACGCGTTCTGCGCCTTCCAGTACTTCTTCGCTACACGCCATTGGTATTCAAGAATGTCGCGGTATTCATCAGGCCACGCACAGGTCACCCAGTTTGGCATCTTGCCTCTTGGGGAATCGCCTGGACATCCGGAAAAACCATTTACCGTTGCTTGCGGCATGATGCCGTCCTTATGAAGCTGCTCTGCAAGCAAAACAGCATTCACAAAGACTTCATGATGCTCACTTGCAATCGCTTTATCAGGGTGCAGTGGGTTTCCATGAACGGAGATGGCGCTAATGATGAGCCCGCGCGATGCTACTGCATCTACCAACTTCTTGCGAGCGACTTCATCAGTAACCAGAGCTGCTGGCCCGCCGTATTGATCGAGGTGCGCAGATCCGGGATAAGCGCCTCCACCAAGCTCTACAGACTCGATTCCGGCAGCGGCAATCAGATCCAGAGCTTCTTCAAACGGCTTGTCGTGGAAGAGAGCTGTAAAAATACCAATCTTCATAGGTTATCCTCTGTAACAGGTCTAGTTGACCCGCGAAACGTACCGTCATTGTACGACTGGATTGTGGAGAATCCTGCCGACAACGCGTAAGTTCTGATGACTACAGGGCGATTTTAATATCCAGATGCTTATTAAGTTGATGGTTTACAGAGTGACCGCCCCGACAAACTATGAATCACCTGTCACAAAGGTAGGCATACGGCTTCCGAACAGCTAGCTAGCTAAAGTTACGCTGTGTTTGCTTTGTCTAAAAGCAGCCGTGCTATCTGGCTTGCCCCGTCGCTGGCTAACGTGGGTGCGACATCGCGTAAAGCAACACACGGGAATGCAAGTGAAGCAAGCTGGCTATAGTCAGCAACTGAAAAGTTTCCCAGTTCGTCAGCGTAGCGGATGAGGACATCATCCTCCGCAAAACCATCGCGCGGGATGCAGCACCAATGCGTACCGTTCGCCAAACACTCCGTCACGATTCCGTATCCGGGCTTTGCGACGACGACATCAACCGACCGCACCAGATC
>CAIWTR010000370.1 GCA_903915615.1 uncultured Armatimonadota bacterium | reverse complement strand
CGCGTGCATGAGGCAGGCTGGCGAGTTGTCTACGCGCCCGTCATTGAGGTGACTCATAAAATTGGTGGCTCCAGCGATCAGGTCGCGGAGCGGATGATTGTTGAGCACAGCCGGGCGATGGTGCGATTTTGGAGAAAGCATCGCGCCTTCTTCGCATCCCGTACACCGGCTTGGGTCACAGCGTTGGTTCTTCCGTGGGCAATTCTCAGAGCTGCTGTGCGAATTCTCAAGCGTATTGTCACCGGCCAGGCATTTTCAAAACGAAGGTCATCGAGTTCGGAGTAGCGATTTATGTCAAGCGCAGCAACACAAACAAACCTCACCGCAAAGCTGGGACCTGTTTTATTCCTCCTGGCTGTTCTTCTGTCACCGCACATCTCGCAACATGTCTCAAATCCGATTCAGTTATCATCTATGGTCGTATCTGAAAAATAAGAAAATTGTCTATGTCAAGCGCAGCAACACAAACAAACCTCACCGCAAAGCTGGGACCCGTTTTATTCCTCCTGGCTGTTCTTCTGTCCCCCCTTATCGGTGGAAACCCTGCGGGTGAGCAGTTCGGTGGAGATGCAGCATTACATGCACTTCGCTTTCTGATGTTGCTTGCGGCAACCCTTACCGGCGTCCCAAGTCTGCTCAAAGGAAGCTGGCCCGCCCGCGCCGCCTGGCTTGGTCTTGTCCTCTACGGTGGCTCCGCCGTCGTATCCCTTCTCATCCACTCAAAAGGACTCACATCCCAGGTTTTTCTCTTCACGATGCTCCCCGGGACCCTTGACATCCTCACCCACATCGCAGCCTGCCTCGTCGCCGCCGGGCTGTGGCTCATCCCGGAACAACGCCAGCGCATCGTGGATGTAATCCAGCTAGGAGCAAGCATCGCCGCAGGAAGCATCCTCCTTGAAGCCATCAGCGCCCCGGATGCCGGCCACCGCAGCGTCGGAACCTTTTTCTCACCCAACTTTGCCGCCGGCTTTATCGGAGCGGCACTGCCATTTGTTGTTGTGCAGCTGCTCGGTGCCACCGCGGCCCCGCGACGCATCACATCCCTTATCTCTCACGGGATGCTGGGTGCTGCCCTCGTAGCAACCGGCTCACGTGGTGGCATCGCCCTCGGTGTTGGCGGTGTCCTTCTGACGTTGCTGGTGGCGTTCGTCCGGGATGGCATCCGTGTCCCCATCAAATGGATTGGTATTGGACTCGGGCTTTTCCTCATCGGCGCGGCCGTGCAAAGCAAAACCATCCTCGCCCGAACCGCCGGTGGAAGCTCGCAGGATCACTCTGGGCAGTTTCGCAGTGAAACCTGGAATGGCACTATCCAGATGATTCAGGCCAGCCCAGTCACCGGACATGGCCCCGGAAATTTCGCAAATACGTACGGAAAATATGCCACCGTCGAATGGACCGGCCAAGCGCATAACAGCTATTTACAGCTGGCATCCGAGTGCGGCTTCCCGGCCCTGATGGGCTTGCTCCTCATCCTAGTGGTGACGCTTGCTGGTCAAGTCAGGCTGCCAAGAAAGTCCACGGATGCTCCCACGGATGTCCTAGCATCTGCACTTCCGGCGGTGATTATCGTCGCTGCTGCACGTGGGTTGCTCGACTCTGAAAGTGCCATTCCTGGGAATGCACTGATTCTCTGGGTTGCCATCGGATGTACCATCGCCACCGCCGGCCACTCCCGTTTTAGCGCGCCAGGCTTTGGCATCGCAGCTGTCCTTGGTTTACTGATGGCATCCGGGGCCACCGGCTGGCCACAGAATCCGACATCCGCAGCGACTGGTGGACATCCTGAAATAGCGGTAAACATCGAGCCAACCGCACGCCGCTGGTATGTACTTGGAAAAGCGCTCGAGACAAAGGGTGACCTTGCAGGAAGCGTGAATGCTCTCAAGAATTCCGTTGAGCGCGACCGGAACAACCAGCAGGCCATCCGTGCCCTCGCGGAAGCACAGGAGACGGCTGGCGACACGGCAGGCGCATTGGCAACATGGAAGAAGCTGATCGATGTCGAAGAAGGCCTGCCGGGTAAAGTCAAGGCCATCCCGGAGTTGACCGAGACGCACGCCGTTTTTGCGTATGCAAAGCTCGCAGCTGCAGCGGAGACATCAAAGGATGTCAGAATCGCGTGCTTCCTGAAAGCGCTTTCGCTGACGGAGCGTTATTTGAAGACATCGGATGTCTACATCACCATGGAGCTCGGCCAAACCACCGGATCAACGCTAGAACAAAAGCTGTCAAAGGTCCGCGAGCGCCGTGCGGCGTTGAAAGCGGTTGCCATGAAGTGTGCGGATGAGCTAGCGGTTCTCGACACAAGTGGGACCAACTACGAAAAGCCACTTTCAGATACTTTTGCTGCCTACGAAGTGCGATTTGACCGCCTGATCGGTGGCAAGCTGTAGGAACGACCCAATGCAGTCGTCGCAGGCGGTGTGCTAACATACTTCATCCCAAAGCGCTGCAAAGATGCATCCAACCGGAAAGAGAATGAGCTTTTGAATCGACAGGATTTGGCCAATTTGCTGCGCTGTCCCGAGACGGGAAACCCGCTGACAGGCTGGAATGGAACGGATGCAGAGGCAACGCTCCGAACGGCTTGTGGGCGTACATATCAGGTCGTGGATGGTATCCCAAACCTGCTTCCGGATGCTCTGCGCACAGCTGAGGCTCCAGAAGATTCAACCGCGCGTGAAAAACGCAGTGAAATGGCGGCACGGGATGCCCAAGTGGGCAGCTATGACCAAATGATGGGCCTCAAGCTCTTCACCAGTTTCGAAGTTCCAAAGACCCTTGCCTTCCTCGACCTCCAGCCAGCGCACATCATGCTCGAGGGTGGCTGCGGAACTGGCCGGATGACACCGGCATTTGTGGATGCCTGTTCCGCAATGGTTTGTGTTGACTTTTCGCGCGAGTCGCTGAGGGTTGCGAAGACAAAGCTCAGTCCAAAGCAGCTTGAGAAAGTTATCTTTGTACAGGCCGATTTGTCGATGCTTCCCGTGGCATCCGATGTCTTTGATCGCGTCGGTAGCTTTGGTGTCTATGAGCACATCCCGACGGTAGCGACACGTGCCGGTGCGATTGCACACATGGCGCGGGTTTGCAAAAGCAAGGCGGCGGGTGGTCGGTTTTCAATGTCTGCTTACCGCTGGGGTTTCCCACAATCCCTGTTCAGTGAGCGGGAAGGTCACCACGGCGGTGGCATCTACTTTATCCGCCTAACACAAGCAGAGCTGCGGGCTGACATGGAAGCCCACTTTAAGGTAGAAGGATTCACCGAATCGTTGCTGTATTATCACCTCGCATGGGGGCATAAGAAATAGATGAGTGGCGCATACACACCCGGACTAACCGTCAGTGCACGGACTACCATAATCAAGACACGTCGCTTGCCTCTCAAGGGCACAGTTCTCTCGACCACCGGCACGTGGGTGACCCCATCCGATAAGGTGGCTCGGGCTGAGCTCCCGGGCATCATGCAGCCCATCAAGGTCGCGAGCAAGCTCGGTATCGAACCAAGCGAAGTCCCCGCGCTCCTGACCGTCAAGGTCGGTGACAAGGTTAATCGTGGCGATATTGTTGCCATCACGAAGGGAATGTGGGGATTTTTCAAGTCCGAGTGCAAGTCGACAACGACCGGCACCGTTGAGCTCATCTCGAACATCACTGGAAATGTCGGTATCCGGGAAGCCCCGACGCCGATTGAAGTGGATGCGTATATCCCAGGGAAAATCATCGAAGTCCTCGATGGCGAAGGCGTTGTCATCGAAGCCCACGGCGCGCTCATCCAGGGTATTTTCGGTATCGGTGGTGAGCGCCGCGGCGAGATCATGATGATTACCGCGGGGCCGGATGACCCAATCACGGCAGATATGATCACCTCCGCACATGCGGGCAAGATTATTGTCGGTGGTTCAAACCTAAGTGGAGATGCACTGCGCAAAGCACATGAGCTCGGCGTTACAGGCATTGTCGTAGGCGGCATTGTCGACAAAGACCTTATCGATTACCTCGGCTACGACATCGGCGTCGCAATCACAGGTCACGAAGACATCCCACTCACCCTTGTCCTCACCGAAGGCTTTGGCACGATTGCGATGGCGGGACGGACCTTTAATCTTCTCAAGTCGCTTACGGGCAAGACCGCAAGTATCTGCGGTGCAACACAGATCCGCGCAGGAGTAATCCGCCCAGAAGTCATCGTCGCAGATGACACCGAAAATGCAGGCGGCACCGCGGCAGATGAAGTTGTCCCAAGCTTTTCGCTCGAGCCTGGCACGAACATCCGTATTATCCGGGAGCCGTACTTTGGGCTCCTGGCCACGGTCACCGCGCTTCCGCATCACCTTGTCGTCGTTGGTTCTGGAGCTGAAGTCCGGGTCCTCGAGGCAAGGCTAAATACAACTGGTGAAATCGTAACGGTTCCCCGTGCAAATGTTGAGATTGTTGCCGGTTGACAAGTCGGAATGACAGGGTAGGCTTATAGCGAAGGTTAACCGTTAGGTCCTATGTACATTCATCGTCAATTTGGCTGGTTTACTGTGTTTGCTCTGACTGCGATGGCAGTTTGGTTCGCATTTGTCGCGGCGCTTTCGCCGGGCGACAGAGGTGAGTTTCAGAGCATTTTTCTGATGATTGCCGCGTTGCAGCTGGCGTTTTATCAGCTCACAACCATTGTCACTGAGTCGACGCTGACCGTCCGTTACGGTATTGGCTTACTTGCCTTCCGCTTCCCACTGAGCGAAATCACGCAGATAACTGAGCGCACCGTGCCTTGGTACGCAGGCTACGGCATCCGCTGGGTCGGGGATGCGTGGTTGTTCAATGTCAGCGGCCGGGATGCCATCGAGGTTACATTTGCCAGCGGACGTAAAGTTTGGGTCGGCACGGATGACCCGAATGGTCTGGCGGCCATTTTGCGCATCCGTATGGAAGAGCTGCGTAGAAATGCGGCTGATGCGGACACCGAATCGCCAATGTCAGCAGAGGAAGCAGCAGAGCCGGTAGATGGTGAACACGCTGTGACGACGAGTGGCGATGACACCAACGCTGCAGTCTCACCTGCAACCGTTGAACCGGATGCTCATCCGGCAGACACAAACGCCCCAACAGACTCCGAGTAGTCAGTAAAAAACTAAACCCCGCGCTGTGATTCACAGGCGGGGTTTCTTCGTGTCTTGCGGCCTTTACGCTTCGGTTGGGTACTTAAATCCCCATGGAGCGCGGATACGGTCAAGGGTACGCATGATGCCAAGCGATTCATCCAGTGGCAAAATGTCACTCTCCAGCTTGCCCGCACGCAGACAATTCCCGACTTCCTCGACTTCGTAGTAAAAGCCAGTCTCGTGGGCATCGAATTCCTGAAGATCATCTGGCTGGCCGGTAATCGATACCGTCATCTTGGTTGGATGCCAGGCGCTCGCATGCAGACGGATCTTTCCATTCGTCCCGAGGATGGTTGCTTCCCAAGGCGTATTCGTCGTCACCGCCGTTGAGACCAGCGCAAGCTCGCCGCCATCGTAGCCGAGAATACACGCAGCCTGCGCATCCACGCCCGTTGGCGCGGGTGTCATCATGCTCTCGATACGCACCGGCTCGCCGAGCACAAAGGATGTAAAGCTCACTGCGTAAACGCCGACATCAAGGAGGGCGCCGCCGCCGAGCGCAGGGTCAAACAACCGGCTCTGCGGATTGAATGTCGCGCTGAAGCCAAAGTCGGCATAGACCATCCGGACATCGCCAATCGCCTTCGTGTCGAGCAGCTCGCGAAGCTTGTGCATAAGCGGGAAGAAGCGGGACCACATCGCTTCCATCATGAAAACACCCTTTGCCCGGGCAGCATCCACGACTTCCTGCAGCTCAACCGCATTGATCGTAAATGGCTTCTCGCACAGCACGTGCTTGCCGTGTGCAATCGCCAGCAAACAGTGCTCTTTATGCAGTGGATGTGGGGTTGCGACGTAGATAACATCCACATCCGGGTCTGCACAAAGCGCCTCATACGAACCGTGTGCTGTCGGGATGTCATATTGACTGGCGAATGCCTGTGCCTTGGCGATGTCGCGGGAGCCTACGGCTTGGACAGCGTGTGTTTCTGGCTGCGCCTGCACGCTCTTGGTGAGCTTATGGGCGATGGAACCAGGGCCGAGGATACCCCAGCGGATGGGGCCGGAGTGGGAAAGGAGCGTTGTCGACATGCCTGCGTTTTACGTCAATTCCGGGTGCCTTGCATTTTCACGATGGCTGATTCGTAGAATCATTTCTATGGATGTCCGGTACCTTTGAGAACAATTCCCACATGGTAGACTTTTCGCATGCCTGTCGCTGCTTTGACAACGCTTGGCTGCAAGGTAAACCAATACGAGACCGAGAAAATCGCTGAGGACTTCCTGCGGGCCGGCTTCACCCTCGTAGACTTTGACAGCCCCGCGGACATCTACGTAATCAACTCTTGCTCCGTCACAAACGCTGCAGATAAAAAAAGCCGCTACCTCGCGCGGCGGGCGCAACGTAGCAATCCTGCGGCAGTCGTCGCGATGACGGGATGCCATTCGCAACAGGTCATCGATGATGGTGGCTGGGTCGAAGGCGCAACGCTGCTCATCCCCAATGACCGCAAAATGGATGCCTACGCACTGGTCGCAGCCCAGCTGCCCGACCTTGATATGCTGTCCTCAAGCCCAGCAACACTCCCGCCGCGCGGTAAGCGCACACGGGCAACCCTAAAAATTCAGGATGGCTGTGAGCACTTTTGTGGTTTCTGCCAGATTCCCTACACGCGGAAAGTACTGGAGAGCCGCTCGTTCACCGATGTTGTAGCGGAAGCACACGATTTCGGGATTTCCGGGTGCCGTGAGGTTGTCGTCACCGGTGTGTGTGTCGGCGCCTATGGTCCTGACTCGGGAAGCGGTGGTGAAGTGCTCGCGGATGTCCTCCGGGCCGTCGCAGCGCAGCCTGGCATCGATCGTGTCCGCCTGTCCAGCATCCAACCGATAGAGGTGATCGACTCGGTCATCGATGCCTACGCATCCACGCCAGGCCTCTGTCCCCACCTTCACCTGTCGTGTCAATCCGGCGATGACACCATCCTCAAGGCCATGAACCGCCCGTATACGACGGCGTTTTACGAGGAGCTCGTTGCGAAGCTGCGTCAGCGCATCCCGGATGTCGCGATAACGACCGACCTCATCGTCGGCTATCCCGGCGAAACCGAAGCGTTCCACCAAAACACCCTGGCTTTTGCACAGCGCGTTGGTTTTCAAAAAACGCACGTCTTCCGCTACTCGCCGCGGCCACGGACGAAGGCCGCTGACATGGTGGATGATGTCGACGATGCGACTAAGAAGCGCCGTCATGCCGAGCTGCAGGCGGTTGTGGATGCATCCACGCGCAGCTTTGCGGCGAAGTACATCGGGCGTACGATGCCAGTTCTCCTCGAAAATTCTGAAGGCACCGCGGGAACATTGTCAGGCTACACCACAAACTATATACGGGTGACTTGCACGGCTCCAAAAGCTCTCATCGGGAATGTGGTTAACGTTTCTCTTAATGCATTGACGAATGATGGAATCGCGGGGAATATTGTTGATGATTTGGATGTACTAATGGAAGTAGCCTCACCAAAACTGGCGCGGCAACCATTGGAGCTTCCTGTATTGACTTCCTCATGATGACCGAACCTGAAACCACCCCGACCTCAAACCCGATGCCTGCATCGCCACCATCAGGCCAGCCACAACCCGCTACTGGCGCAATGCCTGGCGCTCGCCTCGTCGCATTAGTAAATGAGGAACCAGAGGTTATTGAGCCTGTTTCGTCATCCGGGTTTGGCCTCGTCGACGATTCAACTGCGACACCCGTTGCTGTACCAAAGGTCGCCACCATCGAGCACACCGGTCCTGAGCTTGTTCCACCTCCGCCCCCCGATCCAGCATCCATCCTGGCAGCCCCGGCGCCCGTGGTTGCAGCGGTTGCCGATGGTATAGAGCACACCGGTCCGGAGCTTGTTCCACCTCCGCCCCCCGATCCCGCATCCATCCTTGCAGCGCCCGGAATCGGCGCTCAAGCCAGCCCCACCATCTCAGAACCCATCATTGCGCTCAGCAATGTAAGTGTTCAATATACAAATGGCGTAAAGGCGCTTTCTGACATCGACCTGATG
>CAIWTR010000369.1 GCA_903915615.1 uncultured Armatimonadota bacterium | reverse complement strand
TTACTCAGGCCAATCTTCGGGAATGGGCGGAAGCAGCCCTGACAACGTACGCCCCAACATTGACAGACCTCCTGCCAGGGACGCTTCGGGCGAAATACCAGCTTCCGCACCTTATGACGGCGATAAAGGACATGCACATTCCATCGTCCGAGCGGCATCATGAGACTGCTCGCCGCCGCTTTGCCTACGAAGAACTGCTCATCCTTCACGGCGTCCTCCAGTCTCGCCGGATACTCCTCGCTGACAAAGCCGCTCCCGTCGTAAACGTAGACCGGCCAATATTTGATGCCTTTGTCAAAGCGCTACCCTATGAACTTACCAGTGGCCAGGTGGATGTCATCGATGATGTTCTAAAGTCGCTCCGTCAGTCATCCGGGATGGTGCGCTTAATCCAAGGAGATGTCGGCTGTGGAAAGACGGTGGTAGCCGCGGTCGGGCTCTTGGCCGTGCTCTCCTGCGGCTTGCAGGGTGTCTTCCTCGCCCCAACGGAGCTCCTGGCTCGGCAACAGCTCGTCGTCCTCCGAAACCTCCTCGAGCCACTCGGCTTTCGTGTCGAATTCCTCAGCGGAAGCGTTCCAGAGAAACATCGCCGCCCGCTGCTCGACATGCTTGCCGCCGGTGAGCCGATGGTCCTCGTCGCGACACATGCCGTTCTTGAGCCGAATGTCAAGCTTCCACGCCTCGCCCTAAGCATTATTGATGAACAACACCGCTTTGGAGTGGGGCAGCGGAATGCACTGATGACAAAGCCCAACGATGGCATCTCACATATGCTACTGATGAGCGCGACGCCCATCCCACGGACGTTGACGCAGGTGACCGTCGGCGATGTCGACGTTTCGACGATTATGACCCTTCCCGGTGGACGGAAACCGATACGCACCCACGTTCGGGGGCAGGAACAGCGGGCCAAAGTCTACGATGGCGTGCGCAAGGTCATCACGGATGGTGGCCAGGCGTACGTGGTGTGTCCGGCGATTGCTCCCGATGGCGAGGAGTCACTCGAGTCGGTTGTTGGTTTGTTCGCTGACCTTTCGCGTGGCTGGCTCAGCCAATGCCGCCTGGGAATGGTTCATGGACAGCTGCGCGAAGAGGAGCGGAGCCAGATCATGGATGCTTTCCGTAAAGGTGACATCGATGTCCTGCTCGCGACGACGGTGATCGAAGTTGGCGTCGATGTGCCTCGAGCCAATGCGATCGTTATAGAAGCCGCCGACCAGTTTGGTTTGGCGCAGCTGCACCAGCTTCGAGGCCGCGTCGGTCGAGGGGATCAGCAGAGCTTTTGCGTTTTAGTCACATCCGGCAATCCGACGGAAATAGGACTGCAACGGCTATCCGTGATGGCATCGACGACGGATGGTTTTGTCATCGCGCAGGAGGATTTGCGTCTCAGAGGTCCTGGCGATGTGATTGGTTTGCGCCAGAGTGGAGTTCCACAGCTGCGTGTGACGGATCTTGCAAAGGATGCTGATTTGAGCGTGGCTGCCGCAGAAGATGCCCGTGAGGTGCTCAAGGATCCAAATCACATGGATAATTGTAGTGTTCATCAGCGGATTGAGGCGTATATCAACAGTGTTGATGTGGGAGCAGTGGCATGAGTAAGCAACGCATCGCGGTCTATCCAGGGTCATTTGATCCTGTTACAAACGGACATTTGGATGTCATCCGACGTGCAGCGGGCATTTTTGACAAAGTCATCGTCGGTGTGGGACGAAATGTTGGAAAGGCGCCTCTGTTTACCACTGAGGAAAGGGTCTCCCTGATTCAGGTCGCAGTAAGTGAGCTCCAAAACGTCGAGGTGGAAAGCTTTGACGGGATGCTGGTTGCCTTCGCTAAACAGCATGGGGCATCGGTGCTCGTCAAGGGCCTCCGTGCGATATCTGACTTTGAGTATGAGTTTCAAATGGCGCTGGCGAACCGGCATTTGGACCCGACGGTCGAGACGATGTTCCTGATGACCAGTGCTGAATATCAGTTTCTTTCATCATCTATTGTGAAGGAAATGGTCCGCGTCGGCGGTGACTGTAGTCCATTGGTGCCATCCGTCGTGATGGATGCGCTCCGACGTAGCTTTGATGTCAATACATCCCAAGAGCGATAGAGTACGTGCGTTGGCACTTATCGTAATTGTGTCCTGAGGAAGCAGTGCAAATGGATCCGATCGTTACGTTGCGTGAGCTTGAACGCCTCGAGCATATGGTTGAGGAAGCGAAGGGTGTGCTTGGATTTATCCGCATCGATGTGGATGAGTTCATGATGATTGTGAACAAAATTCGTGGATCTTTACCAAGTGAGATGAAGGAAGCCGTTGTGATCCGTGAAAAGCGGGATGAAATCATCGGCGCTGCGCATCACGAAGCAGATTCCAGGGTTGGATCAGCACGCAATGAGGCTGAACAGACAAAGGCTGCTGCGCTGGCGGAAGCTGGAAATGTTGTCGATGCCGCCCGTGCGGAGGCGCAAAGACTTTTGGAGCGCGCCCGGCTTGATGCGGAAGGCTTAGTTTCGAAGTCTGAGGTTGTGCGGATGTCACAGGAGCAGGCCCGAGAAATTATCCGGCTTGCTGAAGAGGAAGCCGCACGTATTGGAGATGCCGCCCGGGCTGAGAGCCAGCAGATGTGTGCCGGAGCAGATAGCTACGCCGCCGATGTTCTCAATAGCCTGGAAGCGTCTGTCGGGATGATCCACGATGACTTTGGACACCGCATTGCCAGCATCAAGTCGTCGATTCAAAAGGGACGTGCACAGCTGGACCACCGCAACGCTGGACGCCCCAACCGATAAATATCTCACCTTACCAACAACAATTGCGGAACCTGCTCGTCCGGGGAATCGTAAATAGGAGCACTATGAAGCCATCACGTTTGAATTACCTTGGGAGTGAGAAACCACCGCGCCCCGTAAAGAAGCCCCACGCTGCACCAGAGCGGCGTCCAATGCCCGCACAACCGAGTGTCTCATCCAATGGAGTTCCAGTTCCTGAATCGTTTCAGATGGACATTGCCGAAATCCTCCGGACGATTGGGATGCACTATGTCCATCAGATCGCGATTCCAGCGATTGGGTGTTTCGATCCGGTATCAGGTGATGTTCCCGTGTCTGGCATCGTGGAAGGGAAGATTACCCTTACGAATACTGGCGCCATTCTCGTTCTGCGTGGCAAGGCTTCAGCCAATGTTTGGCTGCCGTGCGCCAGGTGCTTGAAACGGTACGAGGAAGCGATTGTGATCGTTCTGGAAGAGGAATACGACCTTATCGCAGACAACACCGCTACACGCCACGAGGAAGTCAAGGCGGTCGACCAGAATGTCACTGCACCTGTCATAGATGGGTCGGTCCTGGATGTTGCTGAGCTGCTACGACAGTCTCTCCTGCTTGCTGAGCCACTGCAGCCATTCTGTGGAGACTCCTGTACGGGTTATGCAACCTATTCGACCGACTTGGAATCAGAGGTTCTTCCGGCCGAAACACAGCGTCCATTCGCAGGATTAGCCGCTCTCCTCGAAGCAAATTCATCCGCGGAGTAGCATCCGAGTTCCGTTCACGATAGACTCTCCAACTTGGAAGGTACGACGATTAACGACGCACCTTACACATTGTAAAGGAATTGCATAGCCATGCCACTGCCAAAGCGCCGCCATTCGTCGGCCCGCCAAGCGAAGCGCCGAACGCACTACAAACTTACGTCTCCAACCCTCACGACCTGCAAGCGCTGCGGCGCTGCAGCGCGTGCTCACCACATCTGTGCTAGCTGTGGTTACTACAACGGTCGCCAGTGGCTGACGCCAAAGGCCGAAGTAAACGGCTAACCGGTTAGGTCATTACAGTGTCTCTTGAAGCGATAACTCTCTCCGTCGATGCGATGGGGGGCGATTATGGTCCTGAAGTAGTCGTTCGTGGTGCGGTCCAATTCCTCCGTGATGGTAGCGAAGACAATGAAAATGTCACGCTGCTGCTTGTGGGGGATGAGACCGTAATCCGCGATATCTTGACTGCGGAAGGTGCCGAAAATCTCCCTTCAATTGAGATTGTTCATACATCCGAAGAAATTGGGATGTGTGATCACCCCATGCAGTCTGTTCGGGCAAAGCCGAATGCATCTCTGGTTGTAGCTGCAAAGCTAGTGGCCGAGGGCAGGGCTTCTGCGACAGTTTCTGCCGGCAACACTGGGGCTTGTCTTGTTGCCGCAATCCAGTACATCGGGCGTATCGATGGCGTTGCCCGCCCTGCGATTGCTGCCCCGATGCCAACCGCTACAGGACGCCCAACACTTCTAATGGATGCCGGTGCGAATGTTGACTGTCAGCTCAGTCATCTGGTGCAGTTCGGCATACTTGGCTCCGTCTACGCAGAGCGCGTATTCGGTCGGTCGAATCCTAGCGTGGCACTTCTCTCCAATGGCGAGGAAGACACCAAGGGTAACCAACTTACAAAAGCTGTGCGTGCTGCTCTTGAAGCCGCGCCAATTAACTTTATTGGATGCACCGAAGGTAACCATGTCCTTGATGGTGTTATCGATGTCGTCGTTTGCGACGGCTTTGATGGCAACGTTTTGGTCAAAGGTGTCGAAGGGATGGCATCTGTTGCGATTTCTGTCCTCAAGGATGTCATCGCGGAGAACCCTGACCAACCCATTTTGCACGAGGCGGTACGCCGGGTGGCAAAGCGAGTGGACTACGCTGAAATCGGCGGCGCACCGCTGATTGGTATCAAGGGCATTTCCATCATCGCACATGGCCGAAGCAACGCTTACACCATGATGAATGCGATTCGGGCGGCGGTACGCGCTGGTCGTAGTGGTGTGGTTGAAAAACTTGTGGATGCCGGGCGCATCATGTCAGGTGGCGCATCATCGTGACCTTTGGAGCCCGCATTGCTGGTTTGGGGATGGATGTCCCCGTGCGAATCGTTACCAATAAAGATCTCGAAGCGGTTGTGGACACCACGGATGACTGGATTGTCACACGTACGGGAATACACGAACGCCGCATCGTCGCGGATGGACAATCAACAGGCGATCTCGCGGTCAAAGCATGTGAGGATGCTCTGCGAAGTGCAGGGATAACCATTGCGGACATCGAGATGATTGTTCTCTCGACATGCACCGGCGATACCAACATGCTTCCGGCAACGGCAACGTTTGTCCAGACGGCGCTTGGGGCATCCCATATCCCAGCCTTTGACATCTCAGCAGCGTGCTCGGGATTTGTCTACGGTCTTGATATCGCCCATCAGTTCATTGCCACTGGGCG
>CAIWTR010000368.1 GCA_903915615.1 uncultured Armatimonadota bacterium | reverse complement strand
TAGATGCGACAGAAGCAGCACATCTTGCGGCTACCCTGCAATTCCTTGAGACGTGTAACAGCAACCCCTTGTCGCGCGATACCCCCGAGGGGCATATGACAGCCAGCTGCGTGGCCATCCACCCCAATGAACCCTGGATGGTTATTCTCTGGCACAAAAAGATTGGCCGGTGGGTTCAGCCTGGTGGGCATGTTGAGGACTCGGATGCCAGCGTCGCGGATGCATCCTTGCGTGAGCTCTGCGAGGAAACGGGGGCAAGCGTTACGGATATCCAGAGATTTATTGGCATTATCGATGTCGATATCCACCCAATCCCCGCGCACAAGGATCAGCCAGAGCACCTCCACTACGATGTCCGATTTGGCTTTGTGATGTCAGAGAACTGGGAACCGGGGGAGGATACGCAGTGGATGCCGGCCGCGGATGTCATCGCCAAGCTGGACCCGCCGACGGCGCGGCTTGGCCGGAAGGTGCTGGCGTTGCGCCCTATGACCGATGATTCAAATCAGTAGACGTCGCTTCGTCCAGTCTTTGTCACCTTTACTAAGATGCAAATGTCACAGAACATAAGCGAATGAGCATGTATGTCATAAACTGTCCGCAACGCGGGAGGGTTATGTCTTGATAAACACGTTTTTCGTTTCAATGTTAGCCGCCATGATGAGTTTGCTTGGCATCGTCCAGCCTATTCACAGAGATGATGTCGGTAAACAACAGAAATCTCCGTTTGCTGCGACATATGCCGACCCAGCAGTTCCAATCCTTCAGCTTCCAACACAGTTTCGAACCCGGCGCACAATTGCAAATATTGAGACCAAACCCAATAGCTCAGTCGATGTCCTAAATGTCAAGGGGCCGGGCTGTGTCCGTCACGTGTGGTTTGTGTTTGCTGAAAAGGACATCGATGATCTAGAAATCGAAATCACGGTGGATGGTGCTGAAAAGCCACAAGTTCGGATGCCGTTCAGATCGTTCTTTGGTGTTTTGTTGGGCTTTGAGGATTACCACCTGAACAATGCCGGATTCGTAAATGTGCCTAACTTTACGGTCACGAATGATCCCTTCATTCCCAAGAAGGCATCACCTGGCTGGAACTGCTACCTACCCATTCCGTTTGCGCGTGGCTGCCGGATTCAAATCCATGGGGTAACACCTAAAAACGGCGCATCGATGATCGACTGGCAGCAATACAACGACAAAACAGCCCTCACACCACTGCGCTTTCATGCACAACGTAACATCGCCTTGCCGGCAACGACATCAAAGCCCTTTCCGATCGTTGAAACGCAGGGAACTGGATTTCTGGCTGGCTATATCATGGGATGGCGGCAAAAAGATAATCGCGACATGGTCTTTCACAACAGTGGGACACGAATTCTGATGGATGGTGAGACTGATCCGCATGTGATTTCTGGATGTAATGTTGAGGATGACTTTGGATTCTCATGGGGATTCAATCAGTACCAGACGCAGTGGATGGGCTGCCCAGTTCGGGACAATCGCGGCCGCAATGACCAGGATGGCGTTTACTACCGATTTTTCGGCCCTGATCCGGTCATGTTCAAGTCGTCTTTGCTCTTCACATCAAATGCTCGCCCTGATGACTATGAGTCTGTGGGTTATCTCTATCAAATTCCTGAAACACAAAAGCCACGTATTGAAGTGCTGAAGGACTGGGTTGCCGTCGGCCTGTTCCCGGATGGTGCGGACTTTGACAAATTCCAACGGGAGGGTGGCGACATTGTCCAGCAGCTGTCACAACCCACGATTGCAAACAGCATCAAAGCTGGAAATCGCACAATCCCACTCCAATCGCTGACGAGTGACCGTGGTTGGATCCGCTTAGAGCACCTCATACAACATCGCCCTGCATATCCACCCGTGGACCATTCGTATTACATCAAATCAACGATACAAAGCGATGCCAACAAAACCGTAACCTTGCGTCTGGCATTGGATGACTGGGCAGTCGTCTGGCTAAACGGAACAAAGGTGACGACGATAAACCATGCGGATGGTTTTGACACCAAGCGAGTACAGCTTGTCTTGCGTAAAGGTGCCAATCAATTGGTAATCAAGACTAACAACCGTCAGAACTCCGACCGCACGATTTGGGTGGTTAACTGCGCCATCGAAGCTCCGACGAAGTCATCATCAGTCCTAAACCGTATCCGTTTGAAACGTTAGGTAGTTTCCATGCAACGTGAATACAGGCTCTGCTTATGGTCAGTGCTGATTTCTGTTCTGATGATGGTCGTCGCACCCTCGAAAACGCATGGAATCGACGCTCAGGTTGCATATTCGGATATCTCTATCGCCCAAGACAGGACGGTGGGCGATTGGTCTGAGCTTGCGATGGGCGAGCCATCGAATCACGATGAAGCCGATCAAAAGCAGAATCCACAGGCCCGCATTTCATTTGTCAATGGTTTCGGAAAACCCCATGTAGATGCCGGCGCAAGAGGGGAGCTACTGCCACGCCTCAACGATGGGCAGGTTGCTCATCATGATGATGACCCATCAAACAACGTCTGGTTTGACACAAAAGGCATATCTAGGGTGTTGGTTGACATCGGAGCTGCGATTGACATCTCACGCATTAATGTTTATTCATGGCATTCCGGTGCCTTGTCACCCCAGCGATATGAAGTCTGGGGCACGGCGCGTGATTCCCCCGATGCGGCCGCGTCTGACCTTTCGAAAGACTGGCAGCGTATCGGCAGTGTAGATACACGAATGCTTGGGGATGGCGGGATGCATGGCTCCAGCATCAATGCCAAGAGCGGACGCATTGGACATTTTCGCTATCTCTTGTTTGTAATCCCAGCCAATAAGCCAGAGTGGAGCCGAAGCGGTTTCCTTAGCGAAATAGATGTTTATCGCTCTGGGACAAAGCTTCCTGCCCTTCGTTTTCAAAATCGTAAACCGGGTACACAGACCCTAGCGTTTGGCAGCATCAACATCAGTAAGCCGCTCACGAACAAGGTTCCCTGCCTCGTCGCTGGAAAGAAAGCCTACGCATATGGATCGATGGATGGCACTTTTCCTCCGGCGGGTCGTGACAATGCGCAAGGTGGCATCTGGTTTCCACCGCGCAAAGCCGTTGACCGCGTAGCGTTTCAAATCGATGAAGTTGGTCAGCCATCGATTGCACTACGTGGCACAAATGCATTTACGCATTCTTTTGCATCAAGTAAGTTTGTCTTTACGAGAAACGACTTGACGATTACACGTGTGGATTTCGTTCCCGAGAATGAGCCGGCTTTCTGTTCCAGTCTGACAATTCGAAATGATACGAACAAGGCTCGTTCTATAGATGTCCAAATATCAGGGGATGTCAGTCTGGCTCCTGCGTGGGGCACAGGGCTTGTAACCCCTAAAAATGTTGTTGTTGATGCGAAAGATGGGCTTGTTAGGGCATTTCCTGCTGGGAGCCCCAATATCGGTGGCATCGTGTTTGGAAGCGACAAAACACCCATCAGACAGCGCGTAGTAGGCAACCAAGGGGTGCTTACGTATTCTGTTACGCTGCAACCAAAGCAAGCTCAGCTGCTTAAATTCATGATTCTTGGTGCACGAAATAAGGATGTTTCCATTGCAGCACACAGGTTTAAGGCACTCGTCGGTCAGACCAGTCAGCTGTTAACTGCCAAGACGAAGCATTACAACAACCAAATTCTTGGTGGTGTAACCTTTACGTGTTCTGACAAAACAATCTCAGATGCATTTTTGTGCGCCAAGGCGAATGCCCTGATGTCGCTACGTGATACATATCCGGAATTTGTTGCTCCGTATCTCGTCGCAGGCTACCCCGTTTATCCATGGCTTTTTGGTTGTGACAGCTGCTATTCGACAACTGGCGTTGCGGCCGCTGGGTTTCGTGAGATGGCTCGTGGAACACTTTATTGCTTGTTGCACTATGCAGAACAAGAGAAGCGTGCTGCGCATGAAGTCGTCAGCGATGGCAAGCTCCTTGGCACTGACCACGTGCAAGAGACACCTCAGTTGGTTCTTGCCTGCTGGGAGCACTATCTGTGGACGGGGGAAAAAGCATTCCTAAACAGGGCTTTTCCCGTGTGCCGTGACATCATCAATAACGTGCTGCAAGTTGCTGATACGGATCAGGATGGTTACCTTGAAGGTCCTGGCTTGATGGAAGAAGGTGGGATGGGCCCCGAGCGCCTTGAGTCTGTTTGTTACCTTTACGCAGCATATAATAGCCTTGCCGAGATGTGTGATGCTTTAGGTAAGCCGGGCGCGGATGACTACCGCAAGCGGGCCAGCACCCTGAAACAACAGTTCAACATTGATTGGTGGAACGCATCGGAAAAGATGTGGGCAAATTCGCTCCTAACTAACCAAGCAAGGACGATGGACAACTTCTGGGCAGTCATCTTTCCTCAGCATGTCGGCATTGCCGACTTGGATAAGGCAAAACTGGCGCTTGAGCGCATCCGTAACGAATGGATCAACAACGAGTGGGGCTATGTGGCCAAATGGGCTTCAGATATAAAAGGTCGAGGTGTGGGTGTGGTGCATAACAACATCGGGGCACTTACTGCCTTTATGTATGGGGATGCAACTACAGGTGTCAAGCTTTTGCAGCAGTCAGCCAAAGCACCAGGCGAAGAGCGGATGCTTGGTGCATTTGATGAGACGCTTCCGGGTGGCGGAGATCTCATCCAACTCTGGTCTTTTGGGCCATTCATGGAAGCCGTCATCCGTGGTCTGGTTGGTGTTGAACCGACATTTGGAGCACGGGGTAAGGCCGATGCACGAATCCTCAACCTTTACGCACAGAGACCCGAGAGTCTATCAAACTACAGCCTCAACGATTTGAAGATTGGTGATGATAGCTGGAGTTTCAGATGGATAAGAAACGGTCCTGTCAACGAAGTAAAAATTGTTCATGCTTCAGGTAAACAGACTGGTCGCGTTGCGCTGCGCCTTGGTGGATATTCATTGACGCGTTTCACCCTTAATGCCAAGCCGATTAATCCACGGCAGGAAACGTATCTGGGTGCATCAACAAAGGTGATAAATCTTGGCATCAAATCTGGTGGTCAGGCCGTTATTCGGTTTTATGAGTAACCGGTTGTTTGCGGTGACCACAACCTCGACCCACCGACGGCACGGCTTGGCCGGAAGGTGCTTGCGTTCCGGCCGGGTTAGTCCATTTCCCATTTTCGGATGAACATGTACGGGCGCTAGCGACAAATTTATCCTCGGGAAGAGTGGCTCCCCCGGGGACTTTTATGCGGATTATTTCTTGCCGCTAATCGTGAACGCGTGTGCCTTTTCAGGTTTGCCACGGTCCGTTCGCAGGAAGGTAAACGTTGCCTTATCAGGAGCGATATCCACACGCATCACGCCCGCACCCGGCAGAATCGTGCCCGTTACATAGCCATATTCCGCCGCACTCCCAATCGCGCCACCACGGCCGTGGCTTGGCTGCGGGAGCTCCTGGTAGATGATTCCATCCTTGCTCTGATGCGCATACACGTGGTCGTGTCCATGAAAAACAGCACTGACCTTGTATTTGACGAGCAGCTGGTGAATCGGCATCGACCAGCCCGGACGCTTTTCCGCAAAAATGTCTTTGCCATCCGCATCCTTGCCGCCCCACTCATAGCCATCCGCACCTTCGACTCCGCCGCGGCTGTCTTTTCCAAGACCGCCGACGAGGTTGTGGATAAAGACAAATTTATACGTTGCCTTACTTTCGCTGAGTGTTTTTTCAAGCCATTTGTGCTGCTCGGCGCCAAGCGTATGCCGCCAGTTATCCTGATTCGGCCTGCCCGTCGAATACCAAAATGGGTCCAGCGCGACAAACATGGCATCTCCCCATGTGAATGACCAGAAGTTGTTTTCCGTCGTTGGGTAATACTTGCGGCGCGTCGCACGCGCCCAGGTCGCCATCGATTCTTCGGCAAGTATCGGCCGGAAGCGCCCAAGCTCGCCATCGTGATTTCCTGTGATCATCCGAATCGGGACTTTGGCGGCATCGAAGTAATACCGCTGCGCGATGTATTGCTTGAGCGAGTCATGATAATCCCGGTACTTGTCGGGCATGAAGGTGTCGCCAAGATCGATGAGGAAGTCAGAACCGGTGATGGTTTCCAGTGATCTCAAATAGACTTCTGCCGCCGAGCCGCCATCAAGGTGCGAGTCGGCCTGAATCGTAAATGTAAATTCCTCCCCCGGCTTTCGCTGCGTGACAAAGGTGCGCTCAGCAGCTGTTCCATCAGCAAAGTTAATCTTGTAGGAGTACTCAGTGGATGCCTTAAGCTTATCAAGCGTAATCGCGACTGGGACATCCTTTGCAAAGGCTTGTTCAGGGAGCTTACGTTCAACCTTACCGCCTCTTCGACTGAGTTCGAGCGTACCCTTGCGGTCCGCGTAGCAAAGCACATTGAAGACGCAGCTGTTTGCATCGACCATTCCCATGACGATGTCATAGGCATGCGCAGGAACATCGGTTCTGTAGACAGGGGGAGGACCACCCTGACCACCTTGACGCCCACCGCCACCTCCTTGACCTTGGCCACCGCCTTGGCCACCACGACCACCGCCACCGCCCTGGCCTTGACCGCCACCCTGTCCACCACGTCCGCCGCCGCCACCCTGTCCACCCCGGGGGCGCTCAGGCTGCGCCGGGTCCTGTCGAATCCCTAAAATGTGTAACAACGTGCGCATCACCAGCCTCCGTTTCCATCGCCTGCATTGCCACCGCCGTTGCCTCCACCACCACGGCCTCCACCTCCGCCGCCGCGTCCACCGCGACCTCCGCCACCACCTTGGCCTCCACCGCCGCCCGGTGTGCCTTCAGCAGGACCAAACCCGCCCTTGCGACCGCGCTGCGGAGCACCATCGGATGGCTTGTTGGGATCAAAGTTAGGATTCTTTGTCGCCATCCCTGCATTGATCGACTTCCAATAGGCTTCAAGCTTGCCGGTCATCTCCTTAAGGATTTCAGGCTTGTTCATCACCAGATTTTTACGCTCACTGGGATCCGTGACGACGTTGTAGAGCTCAAAGTGGTCAGCCTCGTAGTAGCGAATCAGCTTGTAATCCCCGCTGACAATCGCCGAGCAGGGGCCACCGTTGTTCATGTCATAGTGGGGGAAGTGGAAGTAAATGTCCTCCGAGCGCCCGGAAGCCTTGCTCGCTATTCCAGATTTCAACATTGCAACGACGGAGCCACCATCGATGTCCTTTGGTAGTGTCGTTACACCCGCAAGCTCAGCAATTGTTGGGAAAATGTCCATTGTGCTGACAGGCGTCGATACAAACTTGCCTTTGGGGATGCCCGGACCGCTGATAACCAACGGCACGCGGATGCCGCCCTCTGTCAGAAATCCCTTTCCAGCCTTAAATGGCGAATTGCGGCCCGGTGTTCCGTG
>CAIWTR010000367.1 GCA_903915615.1 uncultured Armatimonadota bacterium | reverse complement strand
GGTCTCGAGCTTATCAATGCGGCGGGCTTTGACATCATCAGCCGCCTCCAAGATGCCGGCGTTGACAAGATCTTCTACGATGCCAAATTTCACGACATCCCGAACACGGTTCACGGAGCTGTTGCGGCGGCGGTAAAGCGCAATGTTTGGATGGTGAATGTTCATGCGCAGGGCGGGTCGGCGATGCTGCGGGCTGCGGCGGATGCGGCACACGCGGCGGCGAATCCCCCTCTCCTAATTGGTGTGACAGTCCTGACAAGCCTCAGCCAAGAAGCGCTCAATAGTGACCTCCGGGTTGCCGGAACCGTGAATGACCATGTGCTTCACCTTGCGGGTTTGTGCCACGCAAATGGCCTCGATGGCGTGGTCTGCTCACCGCATGAAGTTGAAGCGATTCGCACATCCCTTGGAAATGACTTTGTCACCGTCGTACCTGGCGTTCGCCCAAAGGGCGTGGCGGCACATGATCAGGCACGAATTGCAACGCCAGAGGCGGCCGTTGCAAGCGGCGCGACGTATTTGGTTATTGGGCGTGCAATCACCGGTGCCGATGACCCACGTGAAGCAGCGATTCGGATTGCTGCTGATATTGAGCGTGGCGCTTAATGCCAGGGCAGGCGCTCCAGCTTTACACGCTGCGTGAGTTCACTAAAACTGCGGATGCCGTACGCGATACGCTTGCACGTGTTCGCGAGATTGGTTACCGTGCGGTGCAGGTCAGCGCGGTTGCTGCCCTTGAATCCGAACTTTCCCCAGATGAACTTGGACAGTTGCTGCGTGAGCTGGATTTGCAGTGCATCGCAACGCACCGGCCATGGACATCGCTGCTGACAGAAACCGAGCGCGAAATCGCCTTACACAAGGCAATTGGCTGCGACTATGTGGCGATTGGCGGCATCCCGGATGGCTATGACAAGCTGAATCCTGCTGAATATCAGCGCTTTCTAAGGGAGAGTCTGGCCGTTAGGACAAAGATGGCGAATGCCGGTATTCGCTTTGCTCATCACAACCATGCGTTTGAGTTTGACCGCGGGGCATTCGGAGCCGACGTTTCTCCATGGGATGTTCTAATCAACGAAGGCGAAGAAGACTACTATCTGGAGCTGGATGTTTACTGGGCGTGGCATGGTGGCGTTGACCCTGTCCAGCTGTTTTCCCGGATGAACGGCCGGGTGCCAGTGGTGCACATCAAGGACAAAGCAGTGATTGCTGGCAATCCAGTAATGGCCCCTATCGGCGAAGGAAACCTCCCTTGGGAGTCGATCATTCAAGCCGGGAATGCCGCGGGCGTTGAATGGTGGTGCGTTGAGCAGGATGAGTGTCACCGGGATGCGTTTGCATCGATTGAGTCATCCTACCGCTACCTCAAGGAAGCGCACGGTCTCCTCTAATGCCGATTCCACTTGACCGCTATAAGCCGTGGCTGACGGGAACATTTATCATCGCACCGGGTATTGGCGAGAAGTCTGAGCAGCAGCTTTGGGATGCTGGATTTCGGCACTGGGATTCGGTGATTGATGCCAAGTTGCCGGTCAGTGCGACAAAGGCGGATGCCATTAAACGGGCGGCGGATCAGGCTCTGGAGGCGTATCAAATCGAGGACTGGGCTTGGTTTGCCGCCCGCCTAGGGTCGAAGGAGCATGTTCGCCTGCTGCCATGGCTTTGGGACAAAGCGATGTGTATCGATATCGAAACCAATGGCGGCTACGATGCGAATGACATCACGATTATCGGAATGCACGGAGCCTACGACACGCACATTCTTGTCAAGGGGCGCGACATTGAACGCTTCCCCGAGCTTTTCGCCGATGTCAGACT